>NZ_AAEW02000012.1 GCF_000167355.1 Desulfuromonas acetoxidans DSM 684 | reverse complement strand
ACTACAACCGTGTTGTGTGTTTGTATTAATTTGACAACCTGTATCAGGAGGGGAACATGAATCATCTGCTAGGCTCGCGTCACACAATTATTCTGGCAGTACTGCTGGTTGTGGCAACCGCAACAGCCACATTCGCTCAACAAAAGGTTATCAGTGACGACACCCAGGAATGTCTCGACTGCCACACGACGGTCACACCGGGGATCGTTGCCGATTGGCAAAAAAGCCGTCACTCTCACACCACCCCACAAGACGCTCTGGCCCTGCCGGAGATCGAACGGCGCATGTCAACAGCCCAGGTTGACGAAACACTCAACGCCGTGGTGATCGGTTGCGCCGAATGTCATACCATGAATGCCGATCAGCACGAAAATGATCGTTTTGAGCACAACGGTTTCGCCATCCACACTGTGGTTTCCCCCAGTGACTGTGCCACTTGTCACCCGGTGGAAGTGGAAGATTTTTCCCACAACCTCATGTCTCAGGCGTATGCCAACCTGATGGACAATCCCGTCTATAAGGTCATGGTCGACAACACCAATGGACTGGCTACCTTCAACGGGGCCAGCTTTCACCATGAAGGCGCTGACGACATGAGCAACGCCGACTCCTGCCTGGCGTGTCACGGCACCATTGTTCAAGTAACCGGCAGCGAAACCCGCGAAACAGATATGGGGGAGATGAACTTTCCGACGTTAAGCAACTGGCCCAATGCCGGGGTTGGCCGCATCAATCCTGACGGCAGTAAGGGGGCTTGTGCGTCCTGCCATATGCGCCACCAGTTCTCCATTGAAGTAGCACGAAAGCCCTACACTTGTGCCGAATGTCACAAGGGACCGGATGTCCCGGCGTATAAAGTCTATTCCGTCAGCGTCCACGGCAATATCCAGAAATCCGTGGACAAATACTGGGATTATAAAGCCGTGCCTTGGACCGTTGGCAAAGATTTCACCGCGCCGACCTGCGCGGCCTGCCATGTCAGTGAGCTGGTCAACAGCGATGGCGAAATTCTCGCCAAACGCTCCCACCGGATGACCGACCGGTTGCCGTGGCGTATTTTCGGTCTGCCTTATGCGCATCCGCACCCCATCAACGCTGACACAACCACTATTGTTAATCAAGGTGGCCTGACTCTGCCGACTGAGCTGACCGGCGAACCGGTGACATCTGCCCTGATCTCTGCTGACGAGATGGCGGTGCGCACCACCAACATGAAAAACGTCTGCTCTGGCTGCCATGCACAGCAATGGGTGGATGGTCACTTTGCCCGTCTGGATCGCTCCATTGAAACGTCAAACTACATGACATTGCAGGCCACCAAGGTCCTCAGCACCGCCTGGGAAGAAGGTCTTGCCCAAGGCCTTCCTCAGGGTGCCAACCCGTTTGATGAAGCGATCGAAATGAAATGGATTGAGCAGTGGCTTTTCTACGGCAACTCGGTCCGTTTTGCCACGGCTATGGGTGGTGTCGACTACGGCGTGTTTGCCGATGGCCGCTGGACCCAGGCAAAGAACCTACAGGAGATGGCTGATTATCTGAAATTCCTGCGCGCCGGGCAGGAGAAGAAATAACCCCAGCACAATTCACCGTGGGCCGGTATTTTGATCGGCCCCACGGTGGATTGTTTGCCATACAAATATAGATTCATTAAATAGGCCCTCCTTATCTATAACTCTTTTTCTCTTTTTTTTCTTTATTGGTCAAGCTACAATCCGGTGGATGTACCGAAGACTCCCTGCCATAAAAACAATGCTGATGCTGATGCTGCTGTGCAATCTCAGATGTACAGTCCACGCAGCAGACGCTTTGGCGTTCTCACAAAGCGTCGCAACCGCTCCGGTCACTTTCCAGGGCGGCCTCCATAGGCCGGTAAAAATCGTCACGATTTATCCTGACCAACAAGCGTCCAGTTACTGGCGACGCAACTTGGTCAGCATGACGGCACGCCTTGAAGAATTGAACATTCGCTATAAATGGACCCATTTTTCAAGTCAAGCGCATCAAACCCGACTTCAGGAACAGCAACTTGCCAAAGCATTGCAGCTTAAACCGGATTTTCTGGTGATCAACATTGATTCCTCTCGCATTAGAAAGTTGCTCGGCCGCGTTCTTTATCGTGGCACACCGAAAATCATTGTCCCGAACCAGACCATCCCCAACACCCAGTGGCAGGACTACCCGCCACTGCTGTACACCGGCTTCGACCATGAAGAAGGGTCTCGTATGCTGGCAACCCATCTATTTGACACATACGGCAATGACGCACGTTATGCCATTATCTGCGGCACCAACGGCCAGGTCAGCCAGCTCAGAACACAAGGGTTTCATCAAATCGCGATCGATCGTCAGGCCCCGCCGCCTCTGGTGGAGTTTTTTACCGATCAGACTCCGGACAAAATCTACCGGGCCGCCAGCGACATCGTTAACAGCTACAACCAAGTGGATTTCATTTTTTGCACCACAACCGATATTGCGTTAAACACCAGTCGAGCGCTAAAAGATCTGGGCCGAAAAGACGCCATCGCCATCAATGGCTGGGGAGGCGGCGAAAAGGAACTCGAAGCACTGCAACAAGGCGACCTTGCCGCAACAGTAATGCGCATGAACGACGACAGCGGCGTTTCGATTGCAGAAGCGGTCAAATTTGTGCTCGAAGATCGACAGCAGCAGATTCCTCGACTATTCTGTGGAACGATGAAACTTCTCAGCGCCGCAAATTTGTGTCAGATTGAGGATCTCAGGAAACAGGCGTTTCGCTACTCGGAGGCGCAATGAACCCGTTTTTCATCCTTCGCCCCCGTCCACTGAAGATGACCACGTACCTGATGGCCATCGCCTTTTTGTTTGCGGTGCTGTTTATAGTTCTACTCTCCGGCTACAGCTATCTGGACAATCGCAAAACAGTTGTCGTCGAAATCCGCAAAAACGCCCATCACAATCAGCGCATGGTTGAGGCGGTACTAGAACAGCGCCTGAAAACACTGGATACGGCATTAAAAAATGCCTCGCAGATCGTGGCCAAACACTATTCAGCGTCGACCCCTGTGGCCAGCCACCAAGCCATCACCAACAGCCTGATGGCTTTTTATGAACGGGACCCCGGCGGAGCGCTCGACCTACTGTGTCTGAAGCTGAACGACGGCGCAATGATTGACGTCACATCGCCCTTTTTTGCGTCACCGCAGCTCCAGCACACGCTAACGACCAATCCGTCTGCGCTGGCATACTGCCCTGGAACCGGCACGGTGCTCCTCCAGCAGCAGGAAAAAATTACCGCCCTGTCATCCGGAAGAATCATCGGCACCATTTACGCCGCCACCGTGGTCAATGACAACCTGGAGTTACTACAAGAACTTGAACAGCGAATCACGGCTGAAGCCATCACCCTGCAGTGGAACAATCAGCCGATTCTTGGCCATGGCAGAAACGCGATAAACCAATCTCAGATTGAGGGAGAATTCATCCCCGAAGGATTTCCCCGCCAGGCTGGCGAGTTTTTCTACATTGACAACCGACTGACCATTAACAATCAAACCAGTGATCTACTGGCCACCCAGAAACTCTCCGGCGATCTGCTCACACAACTGAACGAATCGTTACGTCAGGGGATCCTCTCGGTCTTTTTCGCCACACTGATTTCCGCGGGAGGTGTCATCATTATCTTCCGCTATCTGACCCAGCGTTCCCTGAATACCGTACTGCAGATGACTGAAGCCGCGTTTCGTAATACGGAACCAGCTCGCTATAAACCGACTCTGGTTTCCGAATTCAACATTCTCGGTCATTCCATCGTTGATCTTGACCATCAGCGCAAGGAATCGGAAAAACAACTGTTGTTGTCTTCGAGCGTATTTGACAATGCTGTAGAAGGCATTGTCATCACCAACCTTGACGGCATCATTGAGCAGGTTAACCCGGCCTGTGAAGCCATGTCGGGCTACCGCCTCAAAGAACTGATCGGGGAAAATCCGCGTATTTTCAGATCAGACCATCATAACTCCGCATTTTATCAACAGATGTGGCAGAGTCTCATTGAAGAGGGGCGTTGGGAAGGTGAAGTGTGGAACCGTCGTAAAAACGGCGAAGTTTATCCCTTAAACGTCTCCATCTCGCGCTGTACCAATTCTGCGGGGATACCCAGCCATTACGTAGCTATTTTTCACGATATCTCGGAAATCAAACGCAGCGAAGAGAAGCTTCAACATCAAGCCTACCATGACGCGTTAACCAACCTTCCCAACCGTAAATTGTTTCATGACCGGTTAAGCGTTGCTGTTGCTCATGCTCGGCAGCATAAGACCAAACTGGCTGTCATCTATCTCGATATCGACAACTTTAAATATATCAACGACTCGCTCGGCCACCATTATGGTGACAAACTTCTTCAGCAAATCAGCGAACGCCTGCTCAGTTGCACACGCCAGGAAGACACCACCGCCCGACTCGGTGGCGATGAATTTATCATTCTCATGCCTGAGATTGAAGACCCACACGACATCACTGTGCTTTGTCGACGCATCCTCAAACAGTTGGAGCTCCCCCACGCTCTGTCAGGGCGTGATTACACGGTGAATGTCAGTATGGGGGTCACCGTATTCCCCGATGATGCCGACACCCCGGAAGACTTGATCAAAAACGCCGACATTGCCATGTATCGTGCCAAAGAGGCGGGCAAAAACGGCTATCAACTGTTCACTGCTGCGATGCAACAAACCATCATGCAACGGATTGAACTCGAAGCTCGGCTCAGTGACGCGCTGTGCCGCAATGAGTTCGTACTGTTCTACCAACCTCAGGTGGATCTGGAAAGTGAACATGTGATCGGCGCTGAAGCCCTGATCCGCTGGCAAAAACCGGATGGCCAGTTGGTTTATCCCGATGAATTCATTCCCATTGCCGAAGAGTGCGGCCTGATCACTCAGATTGACCATTGGGTTCTCAAAGCCGCCTGCCGCCAGGCAAATAAATGGCGGGAACAGAGCGGCCGCAACTTCAAAATGTCCGTCAACCTCTCTTCCGAACAATTTGCCAAAGACCAGGAGCTGGTTCAGCGGGTGAAAAACGTTCTGAACAAAACCGGTTTGCCTGCGGAATGTCTGACTCTGGAGGTTACGGAGAATGCCGTTATGAGTGACACCGAGTCCGCCATCGCCATCATGACGCAGCTCACCGCACTGGGCGTCAGTATCGCCATCGACGACTTCGGCACCGGTTACTCTTCACTGAGTTATGTGAAAAACTTTCCGGCCCGCTACCTGAAAATCGATCGGTCATTTGTTAAAGACATCCCCGGCGATTCCGATGATATGGCCATCGCCGCCTCCATCATCTCTCTGGGACGTAACCTCAACATGGAGGTAATCGCTGAAGGGGTGGAAGAGCAGACTCAGATCGACTTCCTCAAACAGCATCGCTGCCAGCAGGTGCAGGGGTATTTTTACGGCAAACCGTGTGCAGCAGAATTCTTCTCGCAACAATTTTTCTAGCAGGTCGTTGACAGTCTAAAAGCTTACCGACAACAACATTCTTACGAAGGGTGGGCACTGCCCACCCGTTTTACAAGTGCCACGGAAAAAATAGGGAGCGGCGCCAAACCGTTATCACCGTTTTACGCCAGAGATGATGAGTTGCACGATTCGTCGACCTAAAGGGCGGCGAGCCGAATTCGTAAAGCATCACGGAAACAGAAACAGTGTAGGTGAATCCAGGTTCAGGAGAAGTTCAAGCTGGCTTTTGCATACTTTTGGGCGGCCAGCCAAAAGTATGTCGGCTGCCGGGACGAAACCCGGCGACCTTGTCTTTGACTTTGATCTTGATCTTCAGTGGTTCGCAATTCGGAACAAATCGCTCTGGCAACCTTCATCCGCTCGCGATGGAGGTACCCACGTGACGTGGGCTTCCGCGCCCACACCTCGGGCCACATTTTGCGTCGACAAAAGTGGCGCAAAATCGACTCCCGACCATTGCGCCCTGCGGGTTCCCTCTCTTCAGTCGCTTACGCCGTGATGTCGGCAAAACTCGCTGACGCTCAAACAGGTTGCCGACGATCATCACAGCGACACTCCTTACGTTCGGCGCTGCTGAACGGGAGGGCTGGGGTGCAAAATAACTCGCTGAAGGGTGGGCACCGTCTCAAAACAATCACGACACCACCTCAGCCATAAAACCACCACCGCAGGCAGGCACCAGCCGCAAATGACGCTGAATACAGGGAATACGATCTTCATCATGGTGAGTGACATACAACAACTGAGTGCGCCCCTGACGCCCCAGATAATCAATCAATCCCAGCACCAGATGGCGATGCACTTCGTCAAGCCCCTGGCACGGCTCATCAAGGATCAACACCCGAGGCTGTTTGACCATGGCTCGCGCGAGTAAGACCAGACGTTGTTCCCCGTAGGACAAGCGATGAAACGGCAGGTTGGCCTTGCCCTCCAATCCCAACAACTCAAGCCATTGGCGGGTAATCTGTTGCTGACGACGGGTCGGCGTCTGATAAAGGCCCACGGAGTCATAAAAACCAGATAAGACCGTGGTCAAAACCGTGCCCCGTACCCGGTATTCCTGGTGAAACAAGGCGGAGACCTGTCCGAGATGACGCTTGATCTCCCAGACACTTTCGCCACTGCCTTTAGCGCGCCCGAACAGCATAATCTCATTGGCGTAAGCCTGGGGATTATCGCCGCTGATCAAGCTGAGCAGGGTTGATTTTCCGGAACCATTCGGACCGGAAATTTTCCAGTGTTCGCCCGGCTGCACCTGCCAGCACAGCCGGTTAAGGACCAACGCCTCAGCATAGCGAACAGTGACGTTGTTCATGGCAATCAACGGCTGGCCGTGCAGGTCGGGCAACGTCGGCAATGGCGCATCACAATCAGGCAGTTGCAGCGTTTGATGCGCATCAAAATGGTTCAGACGTTGGATGGCGTTCTGAACGTAATCATCCTCCCGGCCTCCCTGCACCAGCAGTGTTCCATCATGCAGATACCCCAGATGCGTCACCTGCGGCAACAGGTTGCTGAAACGATTGACCATAAGAACCAGCTGTCCCCCCTGCTCGATCCAACGACCAATCAGAATGCGTAATGCATGACGCGACTGCGAATCCAAACCGTCAAACGGCTCGTCCAGCACCAACAGGCGGGGCTTCTGCACCATGGCCTGAAGGATCATCACTTTGCGCATTTCACCGGTGGAAAGAAAACGCAGCCCACGTTCCAGCAACCCTTGGCATCCCAGAGCCTCGGCCAATGTTTCTACGTCACCCGGTGCATCGGCAGCGAAAAAGTCTCGCACTGGAGTCCCGTGATCCACCCGGTCGAGAAAATCAGAATCATCATGTTCCCGTTCAAACTGCAACACCTCACCCAGCCGTTCAAAGCTGACCAGAGCAGCGGGCAAGTTCAAACGGCAGCGACCGGAAGTCACGGGCAGTTCTCCACACAAAATACGCCCGAGCACACTTTTACCCGAACCGTTGCTGCCGACAAACGCCCAGTTCTCGTCGGGTGAAATCGCCAGAGAGACATCGTGTAACCACGCTTGTTTACGAACCACAACGCTAATATTGTCCAGTTCAATTTTCATTCTTTTTCCACCACTTCATTTATCATTTCAGCACGGCAGTGCGTTAAAAAGCTGATCCTCCCCCGGCCAGTCACGCCTGAAAGAATCAGGCTCTGTAGTCACACGGCGACCTCATACATCATTTGGAGATAAAGATGTCGTTGGCAAAAGCCATGGTGAACTTTTTGCAAGAATTTCGACATAGCATTGACGAACATAACAAGAATACAGTAAAAAAGGGATTCATTATAAGCAACTCACTGAGTGGCGTTTCCAGCAATGGGGTGATATGGCATTTTCTGAATTTGAATTGAAACGGATCGACAAGGTGATCGGCGGACTGTGCCGTGAGAAAACTCCGGACACACTGCGTGATCGGTTACGTTATGACTATCTTGTTCGCGACAACGAAGTGTTTATCACAGAGATTCGCCCTCATTGGAAAGATCCCCAAAAGAAAACCGAAACCGGCGTTGCGCGGCTTATCTATGTGTCCGACCAACAACTGTGGACCCTGTACTGGCAGCGCGTTAACCTGCAATGGGTGCCCTACGAGTCCCATTTTGAAGACCGGGTTCTCGACGCGCTGATCAAAGAAGTAAATAAAGACGCATTTGGTGTATTTTTCGGTTAACGAAAGGCCGAACCATGTCCCCATCCTCTGATGATCCCCGCTGCAGCTGGTGTCTCGGCGATGCCGAATATATCGACTATCACGACAACCAATGGGGTGTGCCGCTGCATGACGACCGAGATCTGTTCGAAATGCTCACTCTCGAAGGGGCCCAGGCCGGTCTGAGCTGGCTGACCATTCTGAAAAAACGCCCCAATTACCGCGTGGCGTTTGCCCATTTTGATATTGCCACGGTTGCCGCTTACACCGACAGCGACATCGAGCGATTAATGACCAATCCCGGCATCGTCCGCAACCGGTTGAAAATTACCTCAACCATTCGCAATGCCCGCGGCATATTACAGCTGATCGATGAGTTCGGCAGCTTCGACCGTTATTTGTGGGCATTCGTCAATGGCCAACCAATCATCAACCATTGGCGCACTCTCGACGAGGTCCCGGCCCAGACAACGGAATCTCAAGCGATGAGTCGCGATCTGAAAAAACGCGGCTTCAACTTTGTCGGCCCGACCATCTGCTATGCACTGATGCAATCCATCGGCATGGTTAACGACCATCTGGTCAGTTGCCCCCGCCATGCACAGCTCAACAGCATCGCCGAATCTCCATGAGCAACCCGCGCCACGAACCGTTCACCGCCCTCTATTCGCCCCACACTGAGCTGGAGCTCAGCCTGCTGCGCAGTCGTCTCGACGCGGAAAACATCCCCTACACCGTAACCAACGACCATTTCGGTTCGCTGTACATTGGTGTCCAAATTGAGTCCTTCAACCGCCGGTGGATCCTCGTGGCCGACAGCGCCCTGCCACAGGCTCAGGTGGTTCTGCACGACTTTCTGGCCCGGCAAAAACAACCCACATCTACGCTGTCGCAACCCACCTATAACTGGTGGGATAAACTGCGCACCGTTCTGGAAGTTGTGCTGTTGGGATGGATGGTTCCCCGCCGTCGGCCAGCCGCAGCAAAAGATGAGATGGTCTTTGATATAGAGTTTGACCCCCAACACCGGATTTTCATCGCAACAACCTCAGGTACCCTGACGGCCCAAGGCATGATCGCTCTCGGCCAAGAATTACTGGCACAGACCCGTTGGCAAGCGGGAATGGCGGTTATTTTTGACCATCGCCAGCTTGAATTTGCCGTGACACCCGTAGAGGATCTGGAAGCAATCCGAAATTTTCACCGCACCCACCAAAACCAGATCGGCCACGGCAAGTCGGCGTTTGTCGTCGGGCCGGGACAGGCTGATGACTGGCTGGAGCTCTGGCAACAGGGCAACAAAATGGCGACAAACCATCGCACAGCGGTTTTCGAAGAGATCGAAGAAGCACAAGTCTGGCTCAGCCATTCTGACTGAAACAACTTTTTGCATCCCAGCGCAAAACCTTTTATGCTGCAGGCAACCCTGATCCCGCTTTGTGGAGGTACCTGATGTCGTTAGAGTGGCCCAAGTTACTGTCTCAAGATCGCGTTGACCAACCAGCACCGGCGACACCAACAGTTGGAGAACGCAGTCCCTTTGAGATCGATTACGATCGCGTGGTGTTCAGTGAACCGTTTCGCCGCCTGGCAAAAAAAACCCAAGTCCACCCGCTGGCCCCCAATGACCATATCCATAACCGTCTCATTCACTCCATTGAAGTGGGCAGTGTCGGCCGCTCTCTGGGCAACAAAATTCAGTCCTTCCTCGTTGAACAACACCCTGATCAAAAAGCCCTGTTCGATAATATCGCTCAGATCATTCAGGTCGGCTGTCTGATTCACGACATCGGCAATCCCCCGTTTGGTCATGCCGGAGAGAATACCATCCGCGAATGGGTGGCCAAACACGACGCCTTAGTGTTCAACAACCAGATCGACGCAGCAACCCGCAACGATCTGCTGCTGTTCGAAGGCAACGCCCAGGGCTTTCGCCTCGCCGCGCGTAAGGATATCTCTCAATGCGGCTACATGCGCCTGACCTATGCGTCCCTCGGCGCCATGATCAAGTACCCCTGGGCCAGCGACGATCCACGCGCCGCAGCCAAGAAAAAATTCAATGTGTTTGCCAGCGAAAAAGAAATCTTTACCGACATGGTCGCCAGAATGGGGCTGCAACGGCCGGATGGCCGCATCGCCCGCCATCCCCTGTCGTTTCTCACCGAAGCTGCAGACGATATCTGCTACCGTCTGCTTGATATGGAGGATGCCGTGTCCATGCGCATCTTTCCGGAAGAACCGATCAAAAAACTGTTTCTGACTCTCGCCGGTTGCCCCGACGACACCTGGAAACCCACGGCCATGGCACGCAGTGAAGCGATCGATGCCCTGATCAACGAAACCTGCCGGGTGTTTGCTGAAGATTATCCGGCCATCCTCAACGGCGAACGTCAAACCGATCTGAAAAGCGATTTTTCCGACAGGTTCAGTGGTGCCTTCGAAGAGATCGGCAAGCTCTACACCATCATCTTTTCCCATCGTTCCAAGCTGGGTTACGAGATCGGCTCATACAAAATGCTCGGCCGCATTATCAAGGCCTTTGTTCTCTCGGCTCAGGCTCTGGGAGAACGGGGAAGCTACCACGACCTCGACTTCATTTCACAACGCTGCTTTAACCTGGCTTGGGATGACGCCTTTATCAAAACCAATGCGGACAAACCCTATCAGTGGTGGTTACGACAGATCTTTGATTTCGTCTCAGGACTCACCGACAACTACGCCATCCAAATCTCGGGCGAAATTGAAGGTATTCTGACGCCCTGAAGCATAAACCCTAAAAAACATTAACCGGAAAAGCCCTTTTTTGTTGCACGCTTAGGATGGATAAGGCAATCTATTGTCTATGCCGAAGTCAGCCTTTAATGCCATTCGCAACAGTGTCAGTTCTTTTCTTGGTGGTGCCAAAGTCGCCTTCAATGAACTGGAGGAGTGCGACCAGTGTGGTGAGCAAGAAAACGACCTGGTGATCAACATTGAAATTGGTGGCGTTCCCTACCATTTTTGTGCCCAACGTGGTGAACTGGCATTCACGCCGACCGAGGAGAGTTTTATTCAGGAGATGCTCACGGCGCTCGAGGGGCTGTTCTCCGGATTTTCCGCCAAAGGCTATGCCGCGCATTTCCGCACCGCTCTACTCACGTCGCTGATGGATATTGCCGTCGCCCGCTACATTCGCGATGACCGCAAAGGGGTGTTCTGGACCACCCAAAACCTGATCCAACTGCTGAAAAAGCTCTCTTACCAACGCTACGAAGGCGTTCCGGCCACCACCGGCTTTCTCATCTATCGTAATCAGCTCGAAGAGCTGTTGCCGTTGCTGAAAAAAACCCGCTACACCTGGCTCGATCTGGGGGACGACCGCAAACGGATCAACGCCAACTTTTTTGTCAATCCGCTGTCATACCGTTTTGTCGACGGCCTGCGCGCCCTGTACATCTGCGACATCCGGATGAACGTCAAGGGCACCATCCGTACCAGCAGTCCGGGACCGCGCGACTCCATCGATCAGTTGGCCAACCGCGAAACCGTGTCCTTACTGGAAAAAGCCGGAGCCGGTGCATTTGCCGTTTTCGTCAATGAGGCCTCGGAGGTCGAAGTCGTGCTCGACAGCGGCAAACTGCTGGTGTGGCGTCACGGCGACTGGGGCATTTTCGACCCGGATATTTTCCGCGTCTTTTTGCGCGGCTATTTTGATAAACGCGCCATCGATGTGCTGATCTGGTCAGTGTACGCCCTGTCCAAATCACGCCACGGTACAGTCATCCTAATCAGTAATGAAAAAACCGATCTGCAGGAGCTGCGCAAAGGTTCGGTCGGCGGTCGCGACCCGCTGAGCCGGGCGCTGATCCGCCACGTCTGCGGCACCCGTATCGGCGTGTTGAAACGCTCCGGCGAACTCATGCGCATCCTCTCTTCAGACGGCCTGACGGTCATCAACCGCAAAGGGGAACTGCTCGACACCGGTGTCATCATCGACACCTCCAAAGCCGGCGACCTGGTCACCGGCGGTGGTCGCACCACGGCGGCCACCGCCGCCTCCCATTACGGTCGCGTCATCAAGGTGTCCGAAGACGGTCCCATCGAACTGTTCCACAACGGCCAACTGATTTATCGTTTTGGGTAGACGCAACACCTCTAGTAGGTGGGAATAAGGACATCAGGAATGAATCGTCCGCATTCCACCAGCTCTCCTGTACTGCAGCGCCGAACGCAAGGAGCATCGCCGTGATGATCGTCGGCAAACTGTTTGAGGGCTGTTACCAACAGACCGAGTTTTTGCCGATATCACGGCATAAGCGGATGGAGGGAGGGAATCCGCAGGACGCGAAGCCCGGGAGTCGATTTTGAGCCCCTTTTGTCGACGCAAAAGTGGCCCGCCGTGCGGGCGCGGAAGCCCGCGTCACGTGGGCACCAAACCACGCATACGCATGATGCTCGCCAAAGCAGCATAGATACTCCACGGTAAAGCTTCAGCAATCAAAAGTCAGAGCGAAGATTACAAGATTCAATCAGTGAGGAAAACATCATGACCAGCATGGGACAGCAACGCTGGGTCGTTGTCACCGGCGCTTCCAGCGGTATCGGCCGGGATATCGCCCTGACCCTGTATCAATACGACTACCGTGTGATCGCCACCGCCCGCCGCGACGAAGACCTTGAGGAACTGCGCCGCCTCGGTCTGACCACCTGTGCTCTGGAACTGGCGGATAGCGCCAGCGTTGACCGAGCTATCAACACCATCCTGTCGTTGTGCGATAACGCCCTCTACGCCCTGATCAATAACGCCGCCTACGGCCAGCCCGGCGCGGTCGAAGACCTTTCCCGCGACAGCCTTGAACAACAGTTTGCCGTCAACCTGTTCGGCACCCACCAGCTGACCGTCGGCTTGCTTCCCGCATTGAAACAGGGAGCGGAAGGACGGTTGGTCACTATCAGCTCGGTGCTCGGTTTGGTCGCCTTCCCATGGCAAGGCGCTTACAACGCCAGCAAGTTCGCCCTCGAAGGACTGACCGACACCTTGCGTTTGGAACTTTACGATTCCCCGGTTAAAGTCAGCCTGATCGAACCGGGACCGATCCGCAGCCGCTTTCGCCAGAATGCACTGGAAGCCTTTCAGCAGGATATCAACTGGCAGGACAGTGATCATGCCAACGACTACCGGCGTGTAACCAACTATTATGCCGCCAGTGACCACCCGACCCCGTTTACCGGATCACCGGCACTGGTCACCAAGCGGGTGCTTCATGCCCTGAGCAGCCCGCGCCCGCAACCACGCTACTATGTCACTGTGCCGACCTATGTTCTGGCAACGTGCCGACGTCTACTGCCATGGCGATGGCTGGATCGACTGCTGGTTAAGCTGGGCGCCATGCGATAACACCTGACACGGCAACAGGTTCGTTATATACAGCCACCGAACAGTGATTACCGCAGCACAAAGCATAAGGAGTTCGACCATGTCACGACTCTGGTTCAACCGGTTCATGTTCATCACAACGCTGATCTTGGTGAGCAGCCTCATTCTCAGTTGCACTCCGGCAACGCGCATCCCGTTGCCGCTACTAACCTATACACAGCCCCAGCAGAACCCCAACCTGCTCGTTATCCTGCGCGGCATTGGCGGTTCTGCTGAAGATTTTGAACGCCTTGGCGCCATCGCTGCAGTTCGTCAGCGCAATTTGCCGTTTGACGTCGTTGTTCCCGATGCCCATTTCGGCTATTACAAAAAACAAACCCTTGTTGACCGTCTCTATGAGGATGTCATCCAACCGGCACGCCAGCAGGGCTATCAACATATCTGGCTGGCGGGTTTTTCAATGGGGGGACTCGGCAGCCTGATCTATGTGCGCGAGCACCCTGAAGATATCGACGGTATTCTACTCATCACACCGTTTCTCGGTTGGGACGGCATCATTCACGAAATCAAAGATGCCGGTGGGGTCTCCGTCTGGCAGCCCGGAACCTTTGACCCGGCTGACGACTGGCAACGCATGGTGTGGAGCTGGATCAAGGAGTATCAGCACGCACTCCCTCTCGGTCCACCATCGCCCCCTATTTATCTGGGCTATGGGCAAGATGACAGCATCGCCGATGAAGGCCCACCTCTGCTGGCCACAGTGCTGCCACCCTGTAACAGCTTTCATATCCCCGGCGGGCATGACTATGAGGTAATGCTGACTATCTTTCGCCGCCATCTTGATACCCTCAGGGATCAGTTCCCGGTTGACACTCCCTGAGACGCAACCGATAGGACAACTGTGGTACCGGAACATGCGCCGGACACTATTTTGCGTTAAACTGTTTATTCACGCCATGCTCCATTGTCGGTGGCAAACAAAATATCGATCCGTTGACAACGAACATCTTAAGTGATGGGAATTCGACCTATGTCTGCATTGCAACTCTTTGTAACCCTGTTTCTGATGATTTTGTCGATCAGCAGTCCGGCTGTAGCCATCTCTGATCCTTATGTCCCGGAGGATCTGCAACCGTGGCAGCAATGGGTGCTCCATGACGACCCGCAACAAGCCTGTACCCTGCTGTGGAACAGCCGTGACGAACACCGCTGCCAATGGCCCGGCAGCCTGACTCTGACCGCCAATGATCGTGGTGCCAGCTTTGACCAATACTGGGAACTGGAACAACCCGGCTGGGTACAACTGCCTGGAGACAACCGTTTTTGGCCGCAACAGGTCACAGTCAACGGGACGACCGCCACGGTCTTGCGCCATACGGACACAGTCAGCCCAACGGCAAACGTCGCCGCCGAAAACCAGCAACGCCCAGCCCTGTGGCTTGACGCCGGCCACTATGAAATCAGTGGTCGATTCACATGGAGCAACTTGCCGGAAACCCTCAAAGTTCCTCAGGGCACCGCCCTGCTCAAATTGACCCGCAACGGCCAGTTTATCCACCAACCACAAATGGACAGCAATGGCCTACTGTGGCTCAACAAAGGCGACCAGAGCGCCGAAGCCGTCCAGGACCATGTCAGTTTCCGCGTTTTTCGCCATGTTGCCGACACCATCCCTCTGGTGTTGACCACCCGCATCCAACTGCATGTCTCCGGCCAAGCCCGAGAGATGCGCACCGGCGTTATGCTGCCACAGGGCTTTATTCCTCTATCACTCAACAGCCCGTTGCCCGCTCGTCTGGAAAACGACGGAACTCTTCGCATTCAACTCAAGCCCGGCAACTGGACCCTGCAACTGGGTGCCCGGCATCAGGGCCCCATTGATACCTTATCACCACCAGCGCCAAACGGTCCGTGGGCCGATCAGGAGATCTGGGCGGTAGAAGCCCATCCCGAATTACGGGTGATCAGCATTGAAGGGGCCACAGCCATCGATCCGGCGCAGACCGGTATGCCCGGCCAATGGCGCAACCTGCCGAGTTATCTGATGACCCCGGACACGCAATTGACCCTGGTACCTCGTAAACGTGGTGACAGCGATCCAGCCAATGAACGACTACGTCTTGAGCGCACTTTGTGGCTCGATTTTGACGGCGGCGGTTACACGGTCAAAGATTTTATTTCCGGCGAGCTTAAAAACCGCTCGCGCCTTGATGCAACACCGGTGCTGCAACTGGGCCGGGTCAGTAGCCATAGCGAAGACCAGTTCATCACCCATGTTGACGGTGCCGCCGGGCCAGGTGTTGAACTACGCCAGAGCCAGGTAGCTCTGGAAGCGGAAAGCCGCATGCAACCGACAGAACTAGGTTCACTGCCGGCGGTCGGCTGGCAGTTTAATCCCGAGAATCTGGTCACCCGCCTTAATCTGCCGCCGGGCTGGCGGCTCATTGAAGCCACCGGCGTCGACAGCGCCTCCTCCACCTGGCTGCAACGCTGGACCTTGCTGGACATCTTCATCGTGCTGATTCTCACCCTGAGTTTTGGCCGTTTGTGGGGTTTTACCGCCGGAGCCGTCGCCTTGGTCGGCTTGGTGTTGGTCTACCACGAACCTCAGGCTCCACGCTTGATCTGGCTGCATGTGTTGATCCCCATCGCCCTGTTGCGCGTGCTGCCCACCGGACGCGTCAAACAGCTCACCCAATGGTATCGCAATCTGGCCCTGCTCGGTCTGCTGGTGATTGTATTGATGTTCAGCGTCCAACAGATTCGCAGTGCCCTGTATCCGCAACTGACCCCACACCGCAGTGCGCCGCGCCACTATCAGGCGGAGCCGATGATGTCCGTGGCCACGGATGAGGTGATGATGGAAAAACGCGCCGTTGCGCCGCTGATGGCAACACGCCAGTCACTGGGGAAATCACTGTCCAACTATCGTCCTGACCTGAAAATTCAGACCGGACCAGGGCTACCGAAATGGCAATGGCAACAGGTTGAACTGCGCTGGAACGGCCCGGTCATGTCCGACCAGAGCTTGCACCTGTTCCTGCTGCCACCGCTGGCAACCCGCCTGCTCCTGGTTGCCGGGGTGGTGATGATCGCCCTGATGTTCCTCCATCTGTTCAGCCAGGGTCCACTGCCACGCTGGAAGAGTGAATCGAACGGCACGGATCATGGCAAGAGCGGCACCACCACAGCTCTGGCGGCCTTCGTTGCAGCCAGTCTGCTCACTTTGCTGCTCGGCGTTAGCACAACAACGACCCAGGCCGCGCAAGGGGGGCAAGGCACCTTTCCTTCGCCGGAGCTGTTGGATGAACTCTATGCTCGCCTTACCGAGCCGGTGGCTTGCGCCCCCTACTGCACCGCATTGGATCAGCTCGATATTCAGGCCGACAGCCAACGCCTCAAGCTGGAGATGACCTATCACAGTCAGGTCGCCAGTGCCGTACCATTGCCTTTCCCGTTACAGCAACTCTCAGTGCAGACCGTCCAACTGGATGGCAAAAGCCGTATCCCGCTCTATCGCGATCAGCGCCAACAACTGTGGGCACGGGTCCCGGCGGGCAAACACGTCATCACCCTGCATGCGCCGTTACCCGACAGCCTGCAACGCGTCCAGCTGCCGGTACCTATGGCAGCCGGCATGGTCCATCTGACAACGCCGGGCTGGCGCATCGGCGGCATCAGCAACGGTCAAGCCAGTCATGGCCCCATTGAGCTGACCCGCCTTAGTGACAGTGAAGAGAAAAAACTGCAACCCGGTGAACTACCGGCCTTTGTTCGTGTCGAGCGCGAGCTGGTGCTCGGCCTCGATTGGCAGGTACAGACCACCGTCACCCGTCTCAGTCAGAAAGGTGCGGCCGCGGTACTGGAAATTCCCCTGCTCAGCGGTGAACGGGTCACCGGTCGTGACATTACCGTCAAAGACAACATTGCCATCATTAATCTGCCCGCAGATATCGAACAGGTGCGCTGGCAATCATCATTGGAAAAATCAAGCCAGCTCGAACTGGTCGCTGCCGACAGTGGCCCGTTCAACGAAATCTGGCGCGTCAACGCTGATCGGATGTGGCATGTGGTTAGCAAAGGTATTCCCGTGATCCACCGTTACCAGTATGGCCGCTGGTTGCCGCAATGGTCACCGTGGGCTAACGAACGACTGACCCTGAGCATCACCCGCCCCGAAGGCGTTAAAGGTCAAACCGTCACTATTGATAACAGCCATCTTGAGATTGCACCTGGCAAGCGCAGCACTTCGGCACATCTGACCATTGATATCCGCAGCAGTCACGGAACCGATCACGTGATCACCCTGCCGAAAGGTGCGGAACTCGATGAGGTCACCATCAACGGCCAGAGTCAGCCCATCAAGCAGAACAAGCAGAATCCGCGGCTGGTCACACTGCCGCTGGTGCCCGGTGCCCAGAGTATCACCCTGAACTGGCATCAGCCTGAGGGCGTTAGTTGGCTGACAAAAACGCCACCGGTTAATCTCGGCACACCTCATGTGGAAAGTCATAGTGTTCTCAAACTGCCGACCAGTCGCTGGACACTGTTTGTCGGCGGGCCGGTGCTCGGACCGGCAGTGTTGTTCTGGGGCGTGCTGCTGGTCATTCTGGTCGGTGCCTGGATTCTTGATCGTAAGGCGCCAACCCCGTTGCGCTGGTGGCACTGGCTACTGCTGTGTGCCGGACTGAGTCAGGCCAGTCTGCCGGCATTGCTGCCGGTGATCGGTTGGCTGGTGTTACTGGGCCTGCGCCGTGACCATAGCGATAAACTGAACACGCCGTTGCGTTTCAACCTAGCGCAATTGGGTCTGGTCTGTTTAAGCGTCATTGCTCTGCTGACCATCCTCAGCGCTATTCAGCAGGGATTGCTGGGCCTGCCGGAAATGCAGATCGCCGGCAACAACTCCACAGCATGGAACCTGCGCTGGTATCAGGACCGCAGCCTCGGCCCGGTCGCCGAAGCCTGGACCGTCTCCGTACCGATGTATGTCTACCGGGTGTTGATGTTGTTGTGGGCATTGTGGCTGGCGTCCGCCCTGCTGCGCTGGCTGAACTGGGGGTGGGAGAGCTTCAACCGCGATGGCCTGTGGCAGAAATTTCCTCCGCGCCAGCGGCGTAAAACGACGGCAGCCAAGCCGTCTAACACAGCGACGGCTCCGGCAACACAGCAGGCTGCACAACAAACCACTCAGGTCGCACCACCTGCAGCAGAGGATCAGGACAATCCGATTGCCAAAGCGCCGGAAGAGGAGCTATCGTTTGTCATTGAAAGCGCCTTTCCCGACGATGAGAAGGATAAGGAGTAAGCCATGGACCAACTCGATCAGATTACAGCCGTCATTGCTTTGAGCATGGGCGCGGCGTGGGCGAGCGGCATCAATCTCTACGCCACAATTCTGGTGCTGGGACTGATGGGCAATTCCGGCGCCATGGTCCTTCCGGAAACGTTGCAGATTGTTCAGGAGCCCATTGTTATCGGTGCCAGCGCCCTGATGTATGTGGTGGAGTTCTTTGCTGATAAATTCCCCGGCGTGGATACTGGCTGGGACACCATCCACACCTTTATCCGCATTCCGGCCGGCGCCGCTCTGGCCGCAGCAGCCACCGGTGGCGTTGATCCCTCGATCAGTCTGGCCGCTGCGATTGTCGGCGGCACTCTGACGGCGGCGACTCATGCCACCAAGGCCGGTTCGCGGGTGCTGATCAACACATCACCCGAGCCGGTGACCAATTGGGCGGCCTCGCTGAGTGAAGATGTCGCCGTCATCGGTGGACTGTGGGTGGCCCTTAATCACCCCCTGGTGTTCATCGGTCTGCTGATCGTTTTCATCCTGTTGCTGGTCTGGCTGCTGCCGAAACTGTGGCGAGGCATCAAAAAGGTCTTTGCTGCCATCGGCCGATTGTTTTCCGGCAAAAAATCGCCTGAGGTCGCCCAAGAACCACCTGAGATCGAGCCTCCAACCTAACCACGCAGGAGGGCACCATGTTTGAATCTGTCGAACTCGGCCAACAGGTCGACAAGCAGGAGTACAAAGAAGCCATCGCCCAACTACGTACCCAGCTGATCACCGCCCAGATCGCCTGTCAAAAGGCCCCAGGACCGATCATTCTTCTAATCTCCGGAATGGATGGTGCCGGTAAAGGTGAGCTGGTCAATGCTCTAGGTGACATGCTTGACATGCGCAATGTGGTGATCCAGACCTTTTGGGACACCAGCGACGAAGAACAGCAGCGTCCCGATCATTGGCGGTTCTGGCGGGCGATGCCCAAGCGGGGCCAGATCGGCATCTTTTTCGGTGCCTGGTACACCGATCCCATGCGTCGCTATGTTGAAGGCCAGGCCGATGAAATCGCCCTGGAACACGACATGCGCCGCATTGTCCGCCTGGAGAAGATGCTCGCCGACGACCATGCGGTCATCCTTAAATTCTGGTTTCATCTCAGTGCGGAAACGCAGAAACAAAAACATCAGAAACTGAAGAAAAAGCACAAAGAATCGCCG
Source organism: Desulfuromonas acetoxidans DSM 684 (assembly GCF_000167355.1). Classification (NCBI taxonomy): domain Bacteria; kingdom Pseudomonadati; phylum Thermodesulfobacteriota; class Desulfuromonadia; order Desulfuromonadales; family Desulfuromonadaceae; genus Desulfuromonas; species Desulfuromonas acetoxidans. The sequence continues at coordinate 105,809 of NZ_AAEW02000012.1, read as the reverse complement.
GAGATGATCAAGCGCGCCATGTGGCATTTTGACCATTACTCACGCATCCGCGATGCTGCAGAGCAATCGATCCGCCACACGGATCGTGCCCAGGCCCGCTGGTACCTGATCGACGCCAGCCATAAACGCCACCGCCATCTGCGCGTGTTCACCATTCTCAACAAGGCCCTGCAGATCTGTACCGAACAAAACCACAGCCCGCTGGTCGCCGATGATGTGATCATGGATGTGGATACTGCACCCGTACTCAACAGCGTCAATCTCAACCACACGCTGGAACCCGACTCTTACCACGATCAGCTCAAAGAGTATCAGAGCCGATTACATCGTCTTATCTGGCTGGCGTACAAGAAACGGTTATCGACCATCCTGCTGTTTGAAGGCTGGGATGCCGCCGGTAAAGGCGGCAGCATCCGGCGGGTTGCCAACGCCATGGACCCGCGACTTGTGCAACAGATCTCCATCGGCTCGCCCACCGATGAAGAGAAAGACCACCATTACCTGTGGCGTTTCTGGCGGCACCTGCCGCGCGCCGGCATGGTGACCATTTATGATCGCAGCTGGTACGGACGCACCCTGGTGGAACGGGTAGAAGGTTTTGCCCACCCTGCCGAATGGCATCGTGCCTACGAGGAGATCAATGAGTTTGAGCAGCAACTGATCCAGGCTCCCACTCTGCTGCTCAAGTTTTGGCTACACATTGATCAGGACGAGCAATTGCGTCGCTTCAAAGAGCGGGAGGTCACACCGTGGAAGCAACACAAGATCACCGACGATGATTGGCGCAATCGTGAAAAATGGGCTGATTACGAACGGGCCATCAATGAAACGGTCAGTCGCACCAGCACCCGCGAGGCCCCCTGGCAACTGATTGCAGCCAACGACAAAAAATTTGCCCGTATTGCTGTTTTGCGGCATACGGTCGAGCAGCTCGAACGACTGCTCAATGAGGTGAAAAAATGAAACGATTTTATCTGTTATTCTTAGGCAGCGCCATCCCATTTGCCCTGGTGATGTTCGCCATCTCCATCAGTGATAATTCCTGGCAACGCGCTGTGGCGCTGGCGGTCATTATGGGATTTCTGTTTGGCTCTGGAGTGGCGCAAGGCTTGACCTGGTGGTTGAATCGACGCAAACGGAATGAAGAAAAAAAAGACTGATTCGTTGAGGCCACCTCGTTCTGTCACTGTGTTCTTCCGTTCGCTTTGCTTTAGACCAGGACTCTCACCATGACAAAAAACGAACTGACTATTGATCTACGCCAGATGATTCTGGCCATTGAAACCGCCGTCTCGTTCGTCGGCATGAACGACGTCAACCACGGCAAACGCGTCGGCTACATCGCCAGTCAACTCGGTCACCATCTTGGTTTCAGCGACGAAGATATTCAATTTGCCTTCGAGCTCGGACTGCTTCATGACTGCGGGGTCTCCACCGAACAGATGCATTCCAACCTGGTCAACCATTTTGACTGGGAAGACGCTCACATCCATTGTGAGATCGGCTACAATCTGCTGAAAAATTTCGCCCCCCTAGCCGCCTATGCCAAGCCGATCCTCTACCACCACACACCCTGGCAGCAACTGGTTGAAACCAATGTGACCCGGCGTGATGGTCGAATGGCGAACCTGATTTTTTTAAGTGACCGTGTCGATGTTCTGGCGTCCTCGCATTACAAAAACGATATCCTCGTCGCCCGCGACGAGATTGCCCGCTCCATCAACACCTATGGTGGCAGCTATTTTGATCTGACTCTGGTCGATGCGTTTAACGCCATGGAAAAATCCGAAGCATTCTGGATCGCTCTGGAAGATCGTCATGTCACGCGTTATGTATGGAATATGGGCCAGATAAAGAGCAACACACCGCTGACACTGGAGCAGTTGCGCCAGCTCTCTCTGATCATGGCCTATATTGTCGACCAGAAAAGCCCGTTCACCGCCGAGCATTCTCTGCTGGTTGCCAGCCTCGCTTCCTATATTGCCAAAAGTTACGGCCTGTCATCGGCGCAATGTGAAAAGATCGAGGTTGCCGGATTACTTCACGATCTCGGCAAGCTGCACACGCCGGATCACATTCTCGGTAAACCTGCCCCACTCACCACCATAGAGCGCTCCATCATGAATCAACACAGTTATGAAACCTATGAAATTCTTCGCCACATTAACGGGCTGGGAGAGATCGCCGAATGGGCGGCCTATCATCATGAAGGGATTAACGGGGGAGGCTATCCCTTTCATCCCTCCGCCACCAAGCTCAGCACCGAAGCACGCATTATCGCTGTGGCGGATATTTTTCAGGCTGTAGTCCAGGACCGTCCCTACCGTGACGGCATGACCTTGAATGAAGCCATAAAAATCATCGAAGAGATGGCGCGATGCGGCAAGCTGGATGAGGAGGTTGTGGCGCTGGTCAAACAACACGCGGTGGCGTGTTTTCGTATTGCTTCGGGAGAGGATCAGGATGAACGGTTGAGTTATCGCGGGATGTTTCCTGAAGGGATGGGCAACAAGTCTCTTGATTGAGGACTCTGAAACCCACTGGAAACAAACACATTGTCGCTGAGTCGAGGTTCAGAAGCTATTCATCTGCCAGGACGAAACTCGGCGACCTTGACTTTGATCTTGCTATTCAGTGGTTCGTCATTCGATGCTGGTCGCGCTGGCGAACTTCATCCGTTCGCGTTGGTGGTACCCACGTGACGCGGGCTGCCGCGCCCGCACGTCGGCTCCCGTCATTGCACCCTGCGGGTTCCCTCATTCCATTCACTTACATCGCGATGTCGGCAAAACTCGCTAGCGCTCAAACAGGTTGCCGACGACCATCGCGCTGACGTTCATTGCGTTCGGTGCTGCTGAACGGGAGGGCTTGGCTGCTAAATAACAGAGGACCGCAGGGTGGGCACTGCCCACCCGTTTAATCGGTGCCACGGAAGAAATAGAGCGTTGCGTCAAACGGTTATCAACGTTTTACCCCAAAGATGATGCGTTGCACGATTCGTCGACCTAAAGGGCGGCGAGCCGAATCCGTAAAGCAAAACGGAAACAGACACAGTGTCGGTTGATCCAGGTTCAGGAGGTGTTCAAGCTGGTTTTTGCATACTTTTGAGCGGCTAGTCAAAATATGTCGGCTGCCGGGACGAGACCCGGCGACCTTGATCTTGACTTTGATCTTCAGTGGTTCGCAATTCGGAACAAATCGCGCTGGCGAACTTCATCCGTTCGCAATGGTGGTACGCACATGACGCGGGCTTCCGCGCCCGCACGTCGGCTCCCTTTTGCGTCGACAAAAGGGAGGCAAAATCGACTCCCGTCATTGCACCCTTCGGGTTCCCTCACTTCACTCGCTTACGCTGTGATGTCCGCAAAAACTCGCTGACGCTCAAACAGTTTGCCGACGACCATCACAGCGACGCTCTTTGCGTTCGGTGCTGCTGAACGGGAGAGCTTAGTTGCTAAATAATAGACTTAGGCAGGGTGGGCACTGCCCACCCGTTTGATCGGTGCCACGGAAAAACTAGAGAGCAGCGTTACTTCGTTATCAACGTTTTACGCCAAAGATGATGAGTTACACGATTCGTCGACCTAAAGGGCGGGGAACCGAATCCGTAAAGCATAACGGAAACAAACTCATTGTCGGTTGATCCAAGTTCAGGAGGTGTTCAAGCTGGCTTTTGCATACTTTTGAGCGGCTAGTCAAAAGTATGTCGGCTGCCGGGACGAAACCCGGCGACCTTGTCTTTGACCTTGATCTTTACTGGTTCGTTTAAAGGACAGATCACCCTACCCCAAAGCCACATCCAGCGTCATCATGATAGCAAAACCACACATCGCCCCCACCGTAGCCAAGTCGGTATTACGCGCCAGTTGCGACTCGGGAATGACCTCCTCCACCACCACGTAGATCATGGCGCCGGCAGCAAAAGACAGCGCATAGGGCAACAGCGGTTCCATCCAGATAACAGCCATGGCCCCGAGCACCCCGGCAATGGGTTCGACCGTGCCGGACAACTGACCGTACCAGAAACTCTTCGCGCGTGACATCCCCTCGCGACGCAACGGGACAGAGACCGCCGATCCTTCCGGGAAATTCTGAATGCCGATACCAACCGCCAACGCAATGGCTCCGGCCAAAGAGGCTGAAGGTAAATCAGCAGCCAATGCGCCAAAGGCCACGCCGACAGCGAGACCCTCAGGAATATTATGCAACGTGATAGCAAGGCACAGCAGCGTGCTGCGTTGCCAGCTGGTTTTGATCCCTTCGGCTTCGGACATGGGAAAACCGGAGTGCAAATGAGGCAAGAGCTTATCGACCAGCCAGAGAAAGGCACCGCCGGACAAAAAACCGACAGTGGCAGGAATCCACGGTGTTCCTCCGGAATTTTCCGTCATTTCAATGGCCGGGGCAAGCAACGACCAGAAACTGGCCGCAATCATAACGCCAGCGGCTGCACCGAGCATCCCGTCAAGCACTTTGCGATTGATAGTCTTGAAGAAGATAACAACACTGGCTCCCAGTGCGGTCATAAACCAGGTAAATAAGGTTGCCACCAATGCCTGCATTACCGGGGTCAAATTCAAAAACCAATCGGTCATGACAACTCCTTTGAAAAGGCGTGGAAAACAGCGTGCGAAACAATTAACGACGGTTATCGGTCATATCCAACGGCACAATCCACTCGGCAAACTGCTCTTCGGTCACATAGCCCAGGGCCAGGGCTGATTGGCGCAGGGTCAACCCTTCGTGGTGAGCTTTTTTGGCGATATGCGCCGCTTTGTCGTAACCAATATGGCGGTTAAGGGCAGTGACCAGCATCAGGTTCTTATCAAGATTTTCACTGATCTTCTCCTGTTGCGGTTCAATACCGACGGCACAGTGCTCATTGAAAGCCTTACAGGTATCGGCGAGCAGTTCACAACTTTCCAAAACGTTATGCACCATCACCGGCTTGTAGACATTGAGTTGAAAATTGCCTTGAGAACCGGCAAAAGCAACGGCGGCATCATTACCGAACACCTGGGTGCAGACCATGGTCATGGCTTCACACTGAGTTGGGTTAACCTTGCCGGGCATGATGGAGGAACCAGGCTCATTTTCCGGGATCACCAGTTCGCCAATCCCACAGCGTGGGCCGCTGGCCAGCCAGCGCACATCGTTGGCCATCTTCATCAGGCCACCGGCCAGGGTGCGCAGGGCCGCTGAGGTATGCACCAGAGCATCGTGGGCGGATAGGGCAAAGAATTTATTATCGGCGCTGCGAAACGGATGACCGCTCTCTTCAGCGATGTAGGCAGCGGTTTTATCACCGAACTGGGGATGCGCGTTGAGGCCGGTGCCGACGGCGGTGCCACCGATGGCCAGATCGTAGAGCCCCGGTAACGACTCACGCACCGCCTGCAGGCCGAAATCGATCTGCGCCACCCAGGCGCTGATCTCCTGACCAAGGGTGATGGGCGTGGCATCCTGGAGATGAGTGCGTCCCACCTTGACAATAGCGTCAAACTGTTCGGCTTTAGCGGCGAGCGTGTCACGCAGCTCGGTCACCGCCGGAAACAGCACGGATTCGAGTTGGTCGACCACGGCAATATGCATGGCGGTGGGAAAGGTGTCATTGGACGACTGGCCCCGATTGACGTGATCATTAGGATGCACCGGATCTTTGGTCCCCATGCTGCCACCGGCCAGCTCAATGGCGCGGTTGGAGATCACCTCGTTGGCGTTCATGTTGGACTGGGTACCGGAACCGGTTTGAAACACCACCAACGGAAAATGCTCATCCAGAGTTCCCTTAATCACTTCATCGGCTGCTTTGCAAATCAGCTTCGCCAGATCTTCGGGCAACTCGCCGAGTTCGGCATTTGCGCGGGCTGCGGATTTTTTCAGGATGCCTAACGCCTTGATCACCGGACGTTGCCATTGGAAACGGCTGACGCCGATGGGAAAGTTGCCGATGGAGCGTTGCGTTTGGGCACCCCAGTAACGGTCAGCTACCACATTGATGGCACCCATGGAATCGGTTTCTTTGCGATAAGTGGTCATGGTTCCTCCTGATATGTCAAAACATCTGATTCAAGGCAATGTACGGGTTTTGCAGTGTTGCTCTGAGCAATACTAACAGAAATATCGCTTACTTGAACCCGATTTAATGCGACGCGAATTCTCGATGGTATCGTGAGGACCTTTTCAGGCGTAAAAAAAGGCCAGCCGGATGGGAAGCCGGCTGGCCAATTGCAGGGTAGGACACTGATGTTTTAGCAGGGTGTTGAAAAACAATCTGCGTAGCCCATGAATGGGCGACCAAAATCAAAAACGGATTTTCAAGTGCTTGATTTTGGAAACAAGGCGGAAATCGCATTTTCGGCTTGCTTGGTTGAAAAGCCCCCGGATAGGAGTTTTTCAACATCCCGTTACTTGAGATAGGCTTTTTCCAGGTTCGAAGCCAACTCCGGGTTTTTCTTGTCAACCTGGAAGATAACTGTTTCTCCATGGGGGCCGGCACCCAGCAGAGTTTTGGTGTAAGGGAGGTGTTTATGGGTCGAGAACTTTTCGTTCATTTTAGCATCGCCGATGACAAAAATCCGTCCTTTGTATTTCCACGCGGTATAGATGTCGTTGCTTTCCAGCATCCAGGCAATCTCGTTGAATCTCTCCATTAAACCTTCAGTGTAGGCAGAATCCTTCTTTTTAACATCGTAGATCACCGTCTCACCTTGGGGGCCGCCGCCGAGAGTGGTTTTCGTGTAAGGCAGATGCTTGTGGGCGACAAATGAAGCTTTCATGGCTTCATCACCGATCACATACAGGCGGTTGTTATAACGATACACAGCAAGGTCCTTTTGGTCGACATTCAACTCAACCGGACGTTCTTCAACCATCTGGGATGCTTCATTTGTTTTTTCCGCTTCGGCCATCGGTTGTGAAACACAGCCGGCCAAAAACAACAACACGCAAAAAACCGTCAAAATCCGTACACACATAGCGTCTATTCTCCTCGTTGGTTAATCAGGATAAGTACTGCGCTACTGTGGTAAGTTGATGTTAGGATTTTGCTCAAACCGGGTCAGGAATTGATAAGCTTCTCAGCCGATCAGTAACGATCTTTACCCCCTTTATTTTTCGCCCGTCCTTTGCCTTTGTCTGCCTTATTGTTGCCCTTGCCCTTTTTTTTGTGGTTGTTGCGTTTTGAATCAAAACCGGAGTCAGCGTAAAAGACAAAATCGCCTTGGCGAATGCGATGGAATTGCGCCGAGCCGGGTTTGATCCCCAATTCCTGAGCAAGCTGCCCCCAGCCTTTATCACGACGATGACGATAGCGATCCATCACCCGATCAATCGGCACCCGACTCATCGTCGACAACTGCAGACACATATAGGCATCGGCCGGAGCAGCGACGCGACGCAGGATTCTGTCAACATCCGGCACCGGCACGCCAAAGTGGGAACTGAGCCGCACCGTGAAATCGCGCAGATCAGCGCGGGCACGCATATTCACTTCGGTCATAAAACCACTCAGGCTGGCGTGGGCTACGCCGGATATCAGTATTAAGGCGGCAACAAGGCTGATAATCATCCGGTCTCTCTTCATCGTTCCCTCCTTTATCAGCTCAGCACAGGCACTTATTTTCCACCAAGAATATCAAGAACTTCTGCTGTTTTTGCTTCCATCAACGCCTGATCGCCGCGCGATTCGACATTAAGACGCACCACCGGCTCGGTGTTGGACATGCGCAGGTTAAAGCGCCATTGGTCAAACTCAAGGCTGACACCGTCGGTAAAATCTTCGCTGATGGCCTGCGGGCTGTAATGGGCACGAACCCGTTCAATGGTGGCCTGAGCATCGTCAACATGACGGTTGATCTCACCACTGGCCGGAAACAGTGCGATGCGCTGATCAACCAGACTCGACAAGCTGTTGCCGGTGCGTCCCATGATCTCCAAAACCAACAACCACGGAATCATACCGCTGTCGCAATAGGAGAAATCGCGGAAGTAATGATGGGCGCTCATTTCACCGCCGTAGATCGCATCTTCGCTGCGCATTCTCTCTTTGATGAACGCATGGCCCGATTTGCACTGGATCGCCTGGCCACCAGCTTCGGTGACCATATCAACGGTGTTCCACACCAAGCGTGGATCGTGAATAATCTTGGCGCCGGGGTTGCTCTGCAACAGGGCCAATCCGAGCAGGCCGACCAGGTAATAACCTTCGATAAATCGGCCGGTTTCATCAAAGAAAAAGCAGCGATCAAAATCGCCGTCCCAGGCAATCCCAACATCCGCTTTATGGGTTTTGAGGGCGTCAACGGTCGCAGCACGGTTTTCCGGCAGAATCGGATTGGGGATGCCGTTGGGGAAATGACCGTCCGGTTCATGGTAAATTTTGATGAATTCGAACGGCAGATATTTCTCCAGACGATCAATGGTCGGTCCGGCACAACCGTTACCGGCATTGACCACCACTTTGAGCGGCTTCAGGGCAGTGACATCGATGTAGCCGAGCAGATGATCTACATACTCCTGCGTCACATCCAGCGCCTGGATGGTTCCCTGGCGTTGCGGCTCGACAAAACGGTTGGCCGCCACCATGGCCTGAATCTCTTTGAGACCGGTATCACTGCTGATCGGCTTGGACTGCTCGCGAACCAGCTTCATGCCGTTGAAATCCATGGGGTTGTGGCTGGCTGTCACCATAATGCCACCGTCCATATTCTGGCTGAATGTCGCAAAGTAGACCTCTTCGGTGCCACACAGGCCAATATCGAACACATCCACACCGGCCTCGGTCAACCCTTTGGCCAAGGCCGCACACAACGACGTGCTGGACAGGCGCACGTCCCGCCCGACAATCACTTTTTGCGGGTTGAGAAACTCCGCATAGGCACGCCCGATCCGGTAGGCAATATCTTCATTGAGTTCATCGGGCAGCCGTCCACGAATGTCATAGGCTTTAAAACAGGTCAACTCCATTGAGGTTTCACCTTTCATTGTCAAATTGCTTCAAGCAGTTGTCAGGATCAATCCGGCAGTTGTTCGGTCTGTACTTCCACCGGAGTCAGCCGCCAGATATCGTCATTGTATTCACGCATGGTGCGGTCGGTGGAGAAGCGTCCACTGCGCGCAGTGTTGAGCAGGCTCATCTTGGTCCAAGCCGCTTCGTCGGTAAACAGCTCGGCCACCCGTTTCTGACACTCCACATAACTGCGGAAGTCGGCCAGAGTCATCCACGGGTCATGCGGACTGGTCAACGACGCCACCACATCGTCAAAAATTCCCCGTTCAAAGCGGTTAAAATGCCCCGACTTAAGCAGTTGCATCACCAGCTTCAGATCATCATCGCCGGCAATGACAGCAGCCGGACGGTAGGTCTTGCGCTGTTGCTCCACCTCCTCGGCATGCAGGCCGAACAGGAAAAAATTTTCTTCGCTGACAGCCTCGCGAATCTCAACATTGGCACCGTCGAGTGTGCCGATGGTAATCGCACCGTTCATCATAAACTTCATATTTCCGGTCCCGGAGGCTTCTTTCCCAGCGGTGGAAATCTGTTCGGAAAGATCGGTTCCAGCACAGATCACCTCCATGGCAGAGACATTGTAATCCGGAAGAAACACCAGTTTGAGGCGATCGCCGACCTCCGGATCGTTGTTAATGACATTGGCGACGTTATGGATCAACTTGATGATCTTTTTGGCCATAGCATAACCGGGCGCCGCTTTACCGCCGATGATCACGCATCGGTTGGTCCAGTGAATGGGACGCTCAAATTTAATTCGCGCATACAGGTGGATAATATGCAGCACATTGAGCAACTGCCGTTTGTATTCGTGAATCCGCTTGACTTGAACATCGAACATGACCTCAGGATTGATCACAATCCCAGTGCGTTGGTGGACCAGCTCGGCAAGGCGTTTTTTATTGTGGTGCCGAATCTGCCGCCAGCGCTGGCAGAAGCCCTGATCATCAATATAGTCTTCCAGTCGTGCCAACTGCGACAGATCGGTCATCCAGCCATCGCCGATGGTTTCAAACAACAACTCACGTAATTGGGGATTGGCACAGGCCAGCCATCGCCGCGGTGTGACACCGTTGGTCTTGTTGTTGAACTTATCCGGCCACAACTGATAGAAATCGCGGAACAGCCCCTCACGCAACAGGCGTGAATGCAGTTCGGCCACGCCATTTACCGAGAAACTGCCGACCAGAGCGAGATGAGCCATCCGCACCCGATCGTTGGGGTCAATGAGCGACATGCGCTGCACCCGTTGTTCATCACCGGGCCACTTCATCGACACCTCGGCCAAAAAGCGGCTGTTGATCTCGTAGATAATCTCCAAATGACGTGGCAACATGCGCCGTAACAGTGAGACTGACCAGGTTTCCAGAGCTTCGGGCAGCAGGGTGTGATTCGTGTAGGCCATGGTCTGCGTGACAATACGCCACGCCTCGTCCCATTCGAGATGTTCATCATCAACCAGCAGACGCATCAGCTCAACCACGGCCAGACTGGGATGGGTATCATTTAACTGAAAGACATTACTTTCGGAGAAATTGCTGAAATCGGCACCATGGTTACGCTTCCAGTGTTTGAGGATATCCTGCAGACTGGCCGACACCAGAAAATACTGCTGGCGTAAGCGCAATTCCTTGCCGGACTCGTTGGCATCGTTGGGATACAATACCATGGTGATGCTCTCAGCCTCGTTCTTCTCCGCCACCGCTTCATAATAGGAACCGGCGTTAAACTCCGACAGATTGAAATCTTCAACCGAGGCCGCCGACCACAACCGCAATGTGTTAACGGTCTGATTTTGATAACCGGCAATCGGCACATCGTAAGGCACGGCCAGCACCTCCTCATCGTGATCCCAGTGCACGATCAACCGTCCGCTATGCGGTTCCTTGTACATACGCGTACAACCGCCAAACGGGATGACACAGGTGTAATCAGCGCGTTGCACCTCCCAGGGATATTCGCCGTGACGCAACCAGGGATCGGGATCTTCCATCTGGTAGCCGTTCTGAATCCGTTGCCGGAACATGCCGTACTTGTAACGCAGCCCATAGCCCATCACCGGCAGTTGCAACGTGGCACAACTGTCCATGAAACAAGCGGCCAGCCGACCAAGACCTCCATTGCCCAACCCGGCATCGCGCTCAGCATTTTCCACCTCTTCGAGGGTTTGGCCAAGGCGATACAGCACCTGCCGCACCGGGTCTTCGACATCCAGACTCAACAGGTTGTTGAGTAACGAGCGACCGATCAGAAACTCCATCGACAGATAATAGGCCTTTTTGGTCCCGGCCTGATAATGGGATAACCAAGTATCGCGCCAGCGGGCCATCAGCCGATCACGCACACTATAAGACAATGCTTTGAACAGATAGTAATGGGGTGACTGCAGGTGGCGGCCAAAGGTGTTGTAGAGATAGTGGAGAAAACTGGCTTCGAGGCTTTCCTCATCATTGCCCAAGCACTTAAGGGCCTTGCGAACGACGGTTTCCGTTTCACGCTCAAAATCTGGAATGACCATTACACCCCTCCCGAACGATACAACTCAAGATAGCGCTCGGCACTGCATTGCCAGCTGAAGTCCTTGAGCATGCCATTCTTCTGTAATTGTTGCCAACTGCGTGGACGTTGGTACAGCGCCAGAGCCCGCAACACGGTATCCCGTAGCGCTTCACCGGTGGGCACGTTAAAGACAAATCCCGTCCCGTCACCCTGCTTGAGGCTGTCGACCGTCGCATCGACCACCGTATCTTTGAGGCCACCGGTAGCATGGACGACCGGCGGAGTGCCATAGGCAAGACTATACATCTGGTTAAGGCCACAGGGCTCAAAGCGCGACGGCATCAGAAACAGATCGCATCCCGCTTCAAGTAAATGGGCCATGGCTTCCGAATAGCCGATATAAACAAACACTCGCTGGGGATGGTGCTCGGCCAACTCGCGCAACAGCGTCTCATACACCGCTTGTCCGCTGCCGATAAACACAAAACAGGCATCTGTGTTTTCCAGCCAGTCAGCCACGGCATCAACAATCAGATCAATCCCTTTTTGCTCCACCAACCGCCCGACAAATCCACATAACGGCGCCGCCAGGGCAGCCTCGCTTTGTGGACCCGCCATCTGAGTCAATAGCGCCTGCTTATTGCGTTTTTTTTGCGCGACCCGCCCCTTCTGTACACTATAGCGATAAGGGATATGTTCATCTGTGGCCGGGTTCCAGACCTGGGTATCCATGCCATTGATTATGCCACTCAGGCGCTGTTCATCGCGGCATTGCTGCAACGCACCATCCAAGCCCAAGCCATGCTCGGGCAGACAGATCTCGTCGGCATAACTGGGACTGACCGTGGTCACTTGGTCGGCAAAAACGATCCCACCCTTAATCATCGACAGGCTATTGTAAAATTCCAGTTTAGTGTAATGCCACCAGTCGGCAGGCAGTCCGAGTCCGGCAAACAGCGCATAGGGGAAACGGCCGGGGTAGGACAGGTTATGGATCGTAAACACCGTGCGCGGCCGTGGCGTTTCCAAGCTGAGAAACGCCGGCACCAGACCGGTCTGCCAATCGTGGCTATGCACCACATCGGGTTGCCAGCGCAGACCGGCACGGTCCATGGCGATCTCAACCACGGCACGGCTGAACAGACCAAACCGTTCACCGTTATCCCACCAGTCTTCACCGTCACTGTTCTGATAGGGATTGCCCGGTCGGTTGAACAGATCATCCACCGCAAGCAACAGCACCTCGGCACCAAAAGGTTTCTCCACAGCCAACAACACCGTAACAGTGCGGGTCACACCACAGCCGCTGACAGCAAAACGGGCAAGCTCCTCAACCGCGCCAACGGCGGACAAAGCATCGCGATAGGCCGGGATCACGACCCGAACGTCTTCTCCCAAGGCGTGTAACGCCGCCGGCAACCCCGAGCTGACATCAGCCAGCCCGCCGGTTTTAATCAGCGGATACACTTCCGAGGTTGCAAACAGTATTTTCATCAGAGATCACCTTCCCATTTCAACACCAGCATTGCCAATGGTGGCAAAGTTACTACACCACTGACCGGTCGGCCCATCCACGATTGGTCTTCGCTGCACAGCCGACCCGCCAAACCGACATTGCTGCCACCGTAAATTTCGGCATCACTGTTGATCAATTCCCGATAGCAGCCGCGCCGTGGCAAGCCGATGCGGTAACCTTCACGCACCACCGGGGTAAAGTTGAACAGGCAGATCAGTTGTTCATCACCGGCCTGACGAATAAAGCTTAAGACCGACTGTTGATGGTCATGACAATCGATCCAATCAAAACCCTGTGACTCAAAATCGTGCAGATGTAGAGCGGTCTCCTGCTGATAGAGATGATTCAGGTCGCGCATCAGCAACTGCACACCACGATGCCCCGGATCATCACACACCGACCAGTCGAGACTGTGGCGACAGTCCCACTCTTCCCACTGGGCGAACTCACCACCCATGAACAGCAGCTTCTTTCCCGGATGGACCATCATATAACTGAACAGCAATCGCAGGTTAGCCCGTTTTTGCCACACGTCACCGGGCATTTTATCGACCAAAGAATGTTTAAGATGCACCACTTCGTCATGCGATAGCGGCAAAATAAAGTTTTCAAAATAAGCGTACATCTGACTGAAGGTCAGCTCGTTATGATGAAAGGACCGATACACCGGATTCTGTGAAAAATAGCCCAGGGTATCGTTCATCCAGCCCATGTTCCATTTCATGGAAAACCCCAGTCCGCCCATCCAGGTGGGTCGCGACACCATCGGCCATGAGGTCGATTCTTCAGCCATCAACACGGCACCGGGATACTGGGCGTGGATCTCAGTGTTGAGGGTTTTGATAAAATCAATGGCATCGATATTTTCGTTACCGCCATAGGCATTGGGCAACCATTGTCCCGGCTCACGTGAGTAATCGAGATACAACATCGAAGCCACGGCATCAACACGCAAGCCGTCAAGATGGAATTCGCGCATCCAATACAACGCGTTGGCAATGAGAAAATTGCGCACCTCATTGCGACCGAAGTTGAAGATATAGGTGCCCCAATCCTGGTGTTCGCCGAGGCGCGGATCTTCGTGCTCATAGAGAGCGCTACCGTCAAAGCGGGCCAGGGCATAATCATCCTTAGGGAAATGGGCCGGCACCCAATCGAGAAACACGCCGATACCGTTTTGATGACAATGATCAACAAAGTAACGGAAATCGTCGGGATCGCCGAACCGGCGCGTCGGCGCATAATACCCGGTGGTCTGATAGCCCCACGATTCATCGAGGGGATGTTCGCTGATCGGCATCAGGTTGATGTGGGTGAACCCCATCCACAACACATAATCGACCAGGCGATGGGCCAGCTCGCGGTAATTGAGGAAGCGTTGATCATCACGCCGTTGCCACGAACCAAGGTGCACTTCGTAGATACTCAGCGGTTGATGCTGCCAGTCGTATTCGCGGCGTTGTTCCATCCACGCCTGATCGTGCCATTCATGCTGACTGGCATGGATAATTGAGGCGGTGCGCGGTCGCATCTCCATGGAACGGGCGTAAGGGTCGGTCTTCTGGTGGACATGGCCCCATTGATCGCGAATTTCAAATTTATAGCGGTCATCAGGGCACAGGCCGGGAATAAACAGCTCCCAGACACCGGATTGTCCCCGAGAACGCATGGGGTGACGCAGTCCGTTCCAGGCATTGAACCCGCCGACCACGGAAACCCTCTCGGCCGACGGCGCCCAGACGGCAAACAACACACCGTCAATACCATCCAGACAACAGGGGTTAGCACCAAGGACATCGTAGAGAAACCAATGACGCCCCTCCGCAAACAGATGCAAGTCGACATCGCCGACCTGAGGTAAAAACGTATAGGAAGAGATCACCTGATGTTCAAAACCGTCGGCTTCCTGCCAACCGATCGCATAATGATTGCCAAGATGCTGCTTATCAGCGCGACTGATTCGCGCACGGAAGACGCCGCTGTTGCCAACAGCCTCCAGTTGCGGACCATCGACAATCCACGCCCGAGTTGCCGTCGGTAGCCATTCACGGATAATCCACTCGTCCGTCGGCGTTTCATGGTAGCCGAGCAGGACAAACGGATCATAATGACGCCCTTCGGCAAGGCATTTGACATCATAATGATCCGGAGTTAGCGGTTCTTCAATCATACAGTCTCTTTCATCTCTCAAAATCAGCGCACGGGCAACACATCAAGAGCGGCAGCCCTGGGCTGTTGTTCCGGCGCTGGCTCAGAAGTTATAAACGGTCACAGCGATTCAGCCAGTCCCGAATCGTCGCCGCCAAAGTGGGCGCAACCTGGTCCCAGCCAAAATGCCAGTTCCAATTACCTTCAACAGTGCCCGGCGTGTTAAGGCGGTGCTGTTCATTTAATCCCAACCAATCCTGCATCGGCACCATGGCACGTTCGGCCGGGGACTGCAACGCCGCAACAATGACCGGCCACGGCATGTCTCCGGCATCTGTGGGCAGCTCAGCTATCACCTGTTGTTGCAGCTTCTCATCCAGAGACTCAAACCAGCCCCGCGTGGTATTGTTATCATGGGTTCCGGTATAAACCACTGAATTTTCAACCTGATTATCAATACGGTGCGGATTGTCCGCCATGCCGTCAAAGCCAAACTGTAGAACAGACAGACCGGGCAAGTCAAAGTCATCGCGCAATGCCACGACATCTTCGGTGATCACCCCGAGGTCTTCGGCAACAAACGGCATGTGGGGAAAATCCTGGCGCAACGTCTCCAGCAAAGCACGCCCCGGCGTTTTCACCCAGGTTCCGTCAATGGCGGTTTCTGCCGCAGCGGGAATCTCCCACAAAGCTTCGAGGCCACGAAAATGATCAATCCGCAACAAATCCACCTTGGTCAATGCCATGGCAATACGCTGTCGCCACCAGTGGAAACCGCTTCGCTCCATGAGTTGCCAGTTGTAGTGGGGATTGCCCCAACGCTGGCCGGTTTCGGAGAAATAATCGGGCGGCACCCCAGCAACCACGGTCGGCTGCAGATTTTCATCCAGCTTAAACAACTCGGGGTTCGCCCAGACATCGACGCTGTCATAAGCCACGGCGATCGGCACATCGCCAAATAGGGTAATGCCGCGCCGATGAGCGGCTTCACGCACTTGCTCCCAACGTAAAAACAGGCGGTACTGCTCTTTTTTCAGTGCTTCAAGTTCGTTGTGGTGACGCTCACGGATCGCCGCCAGAGCGTGCGTATCACGAAAGCGCAACGGCTCCGGCCACTCCGACCAACTCTTTTTATTGAACAAACCACGCAGCACAACAAAAAAGGCATAATCATCCAGCCACCACTGCTGCTCATCGACAAAGCGTCGATACTCCGCATCGTCGATCGCCTCCTGCTCAGCTGGCAGCAATGCCGGATTCAACGCATGACAGGACAACGACTGGTACGGTGAGCGATCATCGTGAGGCACGCCCAGCGGTAACATCTGCCACAGCCTTAGTCCTGCGTCACTCATCCAATCGAGAAAACGGATCACCTCATGATCAAGCGTTCCCCCAGGTAATGATGTCGGATGCAACAGCACCCCGGCTGTTCGGGTCATGCCCACTCCTTTAATTCGATCAGTACAGAACCCTGAAATCACAGGTTACGGCGCATGGTACCGGCATTTTCTGCGGCACCCCCTCCATGCGATAACGGATTCTTCAGCTTTTGCGGCGGAATTTTTTCCAGCAGTTGATACAAACGCACCAGATGACGCCGGAACAACTGGTCAAAATCACGCACACTGTCAGAAGGGTTCTGATCGCCGAACCACCAGAACCAGTCAGAGCCTTCACACACAGCCAACTGCGCGGTGGCGCGTGCCAGCTTATCCTCGGGAAGGACACCACTCAGGGCGACACGGTCATAACACTGCTTGGCTTCAACCAGCAGATCCCAGGCGGCATTTTTATCCCGTTCACCGATCCAGGTCGAAAAGCTGCCATACACCCAGCTCCCGGCTTTCAGGACTGGCAGACTGACGCTGTTTTTAGCTGTCGGTGACTCGCAGACCTCACTGAATGTTGCCATGGACAGAATCGGATGCTCGCTGAGTCGTCCATACAACGCCTGAAGGAATTGGTGGGCATTGTCGGGATAATACTCCCAGGCATTCTCACCGTCGAGAATCACTGTGATCACCCGGTCCTTGTCATCATCGGCAAAAAATCCATGAATCGTTTCCAGATGATGACAAAAATCGGCTGCGGCATCCTTGGCCCTCCAATCTTTGTAACGAAACCCGATCAAGTCGGACAAACCGTCGTCGCGAAAAAACAGTCGGCACCGACTCGGGGGATGCTCGGTGACACGGTAAAGCGCCTTTTTGTGCTCCATTTCGGCGGCAGAAACGTTGGACGCCTCGCAGGAGGCCCGCCACACCCCTTCGCCGGAAGCCGTCCAGGCAATATCGTACTCATCAAGCAATGCCAACGCCGCACTGCTTATCGCCCCTTCCGATAACCACACCCCGTTGGGCACTGCGCCAAAATACTCCTGAAACACTTCAATTCCCCGCGCCATATGCCAGCGACTGCGATCCAGACCACCGGGGTAACCGTTACTGCGCGGCTTCGGCGCTTCGGGTTGAGCGTCTTTCATACTGTCAAAATTGATCAGCAACGGCACGATGGGATGGCCGTACGGGGTCATGGACAACTCGATCTGGCCCGCTTCCATCAAGGCCTGATAACGTGGCAGAATACTCTCCACCACCTCGGCCATCACCTCCATCAACAGCATGCGATCAATGCGGGTAAAATTGTTTTTCCGCGCCATCAATTGCGCCACCCTGGCATCGTTGTTTTGGACACTTTTTCCCAGCCAGGCCAAATGGTACCAGACCAGCAGGTCGGCAAAAAACTGCGAATTCAGATAGCTGATGCGCATGGTGTCGAGTTCGTCGCCGATATATTGCTGACGGGCAATATCGAGCAGTTCACGAAACGGAGCATAGCGATCAATCATGGTCGGCGCATAAGCACGCTGACAGGCGGTGATGATATCAGCCCGTAGCTCGGGCTCCGGCGGAATAGACGTTGCGCCGGAGACCAAGTTGAGCAATGGGTCCTGCATAGGAATTTCTTCGCGAATCCAGCCACGCATCTGTCGACCGTAATCATCGAGTTGTTCCAGCAGTACCGGAGCAAAGTTCACCACAACCCGTGCCTTGGGGAACGCCTCCAGGTGAGCCACCATGTCGGCATAATCTTTGATGGCATGGAGATACACCCAAGGCAGGCGGTAGTCGCCATCCAGGGCATCACGATAATGGGGTTGATGCATGTGCCAGCACAGCACTACGCGGGTTTTACTGCTCATAACCACCTCATGAGAAAGCACGGCCCTGACCGGATGTCACCATCTTAATCAGGGCCATGACAATGATGGGTTAACGCACCATGTGCAGATGTTGACCAAGCATGTCCGGCGTCACCAGCACGATGCCGTTTTCATCAACATAAAAGCGCTTTTCATCCTCAGCGCGATCTTCACCGATGATGGTTCCCGGAGCAATGACGCACGACTTGTCGATAATGGCTTTGGTGATGCGACAATCCCGGCCGATATCGACCTGAGGCAAAATCACGCTGTCCTTGATAAACGAATAGCTGTGCAAAAAGCAGCCGCTGAACACAATGGAGCGCTTGACCCGCGAACCGGACAGAATACACCCGGCAGACACCATGGAATCGATGGCAGCACCGCGGCGGCCCTCATCGTCAAAAGCGAACTTTGCCGGTGGCATCTGCGCCTGATAGGTCCAGATCGGCCAGTCTTCATTGTAAAGATTGAGTTCCGGTGTAATGGAACACAGATCCATATTTGCATTCCAATAGGAGGCCAAGGTCCCGACATCACGCCAGTAACCCGGCTCACCGTGATCATCGACAAACGGATACGCTTGCACATGACTGTTGGCAATCAGTGACGGAATGATGTCTTTGCCGAAATCTTTCGACGAGTGCGGATCATCGTGATCTTCAATCAACTTATCAAACAGAAACTGCGGCGAAAAAATATAAATACCCATGGACGCCAGAGCCTTGTCCGGCTTACCGGGAATCGCTTCGGGATCAGCCGGTTTTTCAGTAAAACGGGTCACCCGCAGATCGTTATTGACCGACATGACACCGAAACCGGTGGCCTCCATACGCGGCACTTCAACGCACCCGACAGTCACATCCGCGCCGGAGGCGGCGTGAGTGGCGATCATGTCGCGATAATCCATCGCATAGATATGATCCCCGCCCAACACCAGCACATACTCGGGATTGTGGCGGCGCAGGATATCCAGATTCTGATACAGGGCATTGGCCGTACCCTGATACCACTCCTTGCCCAGCCGTTGCTGCGCAGGAAGCAGTTCAACAAATTCGCCAACCTCGTAGCGCATGAAGCTCCAGGCCCGTTGAATATGGCGGATCAGGGAATGCGACTTATACTGAGTTAAAACTCCGATGCGACGAATGTCGGAATTGACGCAGTTGGACAGTACAAAATCGATAATGCGATACTTGCCGCCAAACGGCACGGCCGGTTTGGCCCGCCACTGGGTAAGCTCTTTGAGGCGACTGCCCTCTCCACCGGCCAGCACCAGGGCCAGCGTATTACGCGTCAATTCTGAAACCTTATCAAACTTCTTCATACCTCTCCTTCACTCTCCAGCCCGGCCAACCGTCGGGCAGATCGCATCGCCCCTTTGAGACCGAGCAACTCATCTTTGACCAGATAAACAGGCATTTTTTCAACCACACGGTTCATCGATTCTTTGGCCAGGAAATACCAGGTAAAATCCTCAGGGGTCATCCAGCGGATAATCTTTCCAGCAATGCCGCCAGCGATATAGATCCCGGCCCGCGCCGGCCAAATCAGGGCCACATCACCAATAAACTGACCGTAAATATTGACAAACATGCGTAAAGCGGCGATGGCGACTTCATCGCCCTGCTCGGCCAGTTCGTGAATCATTGCGGCGGAGAAAAGCGTCGGCTGACGATTGTTGCGTTGCTGAAAATGGAAGCGGTACAATCGCCCCAAACCTTCGCCGGACAACAAGTCTTCATAAGAGATATGGCTCCGTTCCCGATGCAGCCAATCCATGAGCCGCGATTGTTCGTCAGTAACCGGAGCAAAGGCGATATGCCCCCCTTCGGAAGATTGCGGGTAAAAATGGCCTTCAAGCTGATAAACCGGCGCCACGCCCAAACCGGTTCCGGCACCAACCACCAGCCGGTTTCCTGCCGGATCAAACTCGCCGGGATGCAGGCAAAGAATTTTCTCTTCGCGTAACGCATCAATGCCCAGCGCAGCCGCCTGAAAATCATTGACCAGGGAAATCTCTTTCAGAGGCAATTGCTCCTGTAGCTCACAAGCATCAATGGTCCACGGCAGATTGGTCAAAGCAACCTGGCAGCCCTGCACTGGACCGGGCAGCCCAAAACAGGCCACATCCACTTGAGTGATGCCACTGTCAGACAACAGGGTGGTCAAGAGTGCCGTAAATGAGGAAAAGCGTTTGCTCGGATAGTAGAACAACGTGGACTGAGACTCTGGAGTCTCACTGTCCAACCATTGAAAACGAGATGTGGTCCCCCCAATATCACCTGCCAACAAGATCATTGTCATTCCAATCAACAACTCGACAAACCGGCGACTCACGTTCAACGCATCACCGGTCTGTCCAACACCACCAGCACGGCGACAACTGCGGTCGCTTTACGTTATGCCAAAAGCCCCGGATCAGCAGCTTTCCACCATCGGTGAACACTGCAACCAACTCGCCGGAGATGTTTACATCGCAGTGTCTAATCGTGCCAAGAAATACCGGGTTGTCAATACAGAGAGGTATTTCTTACCAAATCATTGCATTTGACAGGCAAAAGGCTCGCGCAGCGGCAAAGGAGACAACGCCCGACCGTTTTACCTCCCGTTCAAAATACCATCACGCCGCTGCCTCCTTTGGGGCACGGTATCAGGATTGAAATAATCGGCAATACGCGTCGAGAGCATCATCCTCCACCCGGCCACCAAGCACCTGTTGGGTCAACATTTTACCCAATTGAACCCCCTCCTGGTCAAATGAGTTGATGTTCCATAAAAAACCCTGAAACATCACTTTGTTTTCAAAATGGGCCAGCAGACTGCCCAAAACCCGCGGCGTCAGTTGCGCAGCATAGATCAGACTTGAAGGTCGCTGACCAACAAACACTTTATTCGCCTCCTTATGGCGACGCCCTTTGGCAAAGGCGACAATCTGCGCCATCAGATTGGCATTGAGCTTCTGCTGGCTGGTCGAGCCTTGAATAACCCGATCCGAACCGCCCTGCTCACGCAAAAAACCGATAAATTGGAGTGGAATACGGTCCGTTCCCTGATGCAATAATTGATAAAAAGAGTGCTGGCCATTGGTTCCCGCCTCACCGAACACTACCGGACCGGTGGCATACCTCACGGCTTGGCCCTGACGATTCACCGACTTGCCGTTGGATTCCATATCCAGTTGTTGCAGATGGGCGGGGAAACGGCTCAATGCCTGGCTGTACGGCAACACGGCTGTGGCCGGATAGCCAAGCACATTGCGCTCATAGACACCGATCAGGGCATCGAGCAACGCCGGGTTTTCATCAACGTTCGGATTCAAAGCCAGACAGTCCTGCTGATGGGCACCGGCGAGAAACTCTTTGACCACGGTTTCACCAAAGGCCAGCATCAGAACGGCGGCACCAACGGCACTGGTCGAGGAAAAACGACCGCCGACAAAATCATCCATATAGAAACTGGTTAAAAACCCTTTGCTTTGCGCCAGCGGACTGGTTTCACTGGTCACCGCCACCATGTGGCGGGCCGGATCAAGCTCCTGGCTCCGCAAGGCTTCGCGCACCAGAGATTCATTGGTCAATGTTTCCTGAGTGGTGCCGGATTTGGACACCAGAATAAACAGAGTGCGCGACAACGGCAGTTCGGCCAGAACCTGTCCAGCATCATCAGGGTCAACATTGGAGATAAACGAGGCCTCTAACTTCAACTGCTTCTGACTGCGTTGACCATGAGCCAACGCCAGATACATGGCACGGGGACCGAGGTCTGAGCCACCGATACCGATCTGACACACCCGGGTAAACCGCTCACCACTACCCCCTCGGACCTCGCCGTTATGTACCTGGACACAAAACGCTGCGATCCGGTCAAGTTGCTGTTGATAAAAATCGCGCAACGAGGTGCCGCCATGAACCACATCGGCCCCCAACTGGCCACGGGTAAGATGGTGCAGCACCATGCGCTGCTCACTGCCGTTCATCACCGCACCGTCCAGCAACTGTCGGTATTGGCTAACCACCTGCTGTTCATCCGCTAACTGCTGGAGTGCTTGCAGAATCGGCTCATCCACCGCTTTGGCCGCATAGTTAAACCACATGCCATCATCCATGGCAACTTGCGCAGTAGCTACCCGTTGGGGAGTCAGCAGGGTGGCGAGATTGCCAACCGGCTGTAGAGCGGTCAATTGGGCAAACGCCTCACAACTGTCGAGGTTATTCGTCGTCT
This sequence comes from Desulfuromonas acetoxidans DSM 684, assembly GCF_000167355.1. Classification (NCBI taxonomy): domain Bacteria; kingdom Pseudomonadati; phylum Thermodesulfobacteriota; class Desulfuromonadia; order Desulfuromonadales; family Desulfuromonadaceae; genus Desulfuromonas; species Desulfuromonas acetoxidans. The sequence goes on along the minus strand of NZ_AAEW02000012.1, from coordinate 83,207 downwards.
TTGTCATACAAAATCCACTTAACGTTGCAGATACGCTTCAGTCACATAACGGCGCATCATGACATGGGTATTGAAGTAATAGGCATTTTTGCCGATGGCGTTTTTCATCACCTGAATCCACGCCTGACGTTGCTGGTAATACAACGGCATGATCACGTATTCGAGTTTGTTATACAGATCAAGAGCATCTTCATCGCGGCTGCTTTCGTCGGCATGCAGCTCCGTGGGTGCCGCACCGATCGACCAGCCAGTCACCCCTTCGATATGCCCTTCGATCCACCAGCCATCGAGGACACTGAAATTGGGCACCCCGTTCAATGCCGCTTTCATGCCACTGGTCCCTGAAGCCTCCAACGGCCGGGTCGGGGTATTGAGCCACACATCGACGCCGGGGATCAGCCGATAAGCCACATCCATATTGTAGTTGGGCAGGTAGATCACCGTGATGCGCCCTTCAAGGGTGTTGATCATTTCGTGAATGCGTTGGATCAGCCGCTTACCCTCCTCGTCATGGGGATGGGATTTTCCGGAAAAAATCAGCTGTAACTTCCCTTCGCCAAGGGCAAGCAGACGCTCCAGATCATGAAAAATCAGATCGTTGCGTTTGTAGGTGGCCACGCGCCGGGCAAAACCGATAGTGAGAACATCGAGCTCGAGTTTCTGACCGGTGACCTCTTTGATGTACTGCGCCAGATAAGCCTTGGCACCCTGGTGCGCCTCCCACACCTGCAGATCCGGCACAAGGTCAATGCGCACCAACAGCTCCGGCTGCACCGCCCAGCCTTGAATAAAATCGTTAAACAGCGCGACCATATAGGGCGACGCCCAGGTCAGTGGATGGATGCCGTTGGTGATGGCATGAATCTCATAGCCGGGAAACATGGCCTGGGAGACCTGGCCATGTTTTTTTGCCACGCCGTTGACAAACCGGCTCAAGTTGAGGGCCAGAGTGGTCATATTGAGATCTTCATGCCCGGCCAGCTCACGCAACTCTTCGAAAGGCAGCAGCGTGTCACCGAGCACCTCGGCCACCAGCGGATAAGGGAAACGGTCATGTCCGGCCGGAACCGGGGTATGGGTGGTAAACACGCAGCGCCGCGCTACGGATTCGCGGTCCATCGCCAGGGTTTCGGTCCAGGTGGCGGCGGACAGGTTGCGCGTTTTGTTGAGCAGCTCCAAAGTCAGCAGAGCTGCGTGCCCCTCATTCATGTGAAACTGGAAGATACGAAAACCCATGGCCGACAAAAGGCGTACCCCGCCAACACCAAGGACAATCTCCTGTTTGAGACGATAACGCTGATCACCACCGTACAACACATCGGTGATGGCCCGATCTTCGGGGGTGTTCTCTTCAAGGTCAGTATCGAGAAACAGCACCGGCACCACCCCGCCCGCAGGGCTCTTTGTGCGATATAACCAGGCCTGTACCACCACGGCACGACCTTCGATAGGCACGGAAACCCGCACCGGCAACCGTTCCATCTGAGAAGCAATATCCCAGGAAACCGGCTGCTCGTGCTGATAGCCGTGACTGTCGATGGTCTGCTCAAAATAGCCTTTGCGACTGGCCAAAGTCACGGCGACCAGCGGCACATTGAGATCAGCGGCGCTTTTGATGGTATCTCCGGCGAGAATTCCCAGGCCGCCGCTATAGGTCGGGATCTCTTGAGACAGCCCAATCTCCATGGAAAAATAGGCGATGCGGGTAATCTCGGTAAAACGACTCCATTCCATAACGTTCCCCCCTGTTCACCCCTTTTTAGCGCGATGGTGAAAAGTCCCCATTGGCAACATTGCAGTCCCCAAAAACCAAACAGGTCTTCCGTCTGATGGCAGCAGATCAAACACTACCCAGTGTAGCGAAGTTTAGGCAAATGTCGCCTGTCCGCAGAGAAAAATCATCATCAAGAGGACTTGGGCAATTCTCCGGCGAGACGCAGGGCTGTTTTAGAAACAATGGGACCGATAATTTCATGAACAATGGTCGCACCGATAATCACGTTTACGAGAATGGCGGCAAAATCGGCAAAGGTGGCATCCTGGCGAATCAGCAACGCCAGGCCAATGACGATCCCCCCCTGTGGAAGCAGGCCACCAACCGTATAACGTTGCACCATGCGGCTGGATCGACCCAGCTTGCCGCCAAGAAACGCTCCGGTCCATTTTCCCAAACTACGAAACAGAACAAACAGGAGAATAATCGGCAGGTTGGCCATGAGCACTGAAAAATCAAGATGCATGGCGCTCAAAGTGAAGAACAGCACGAAAATCAATTCTTCGGTATAACGTTCGAGAATCTGGAAAACTTTGTCACGCTGGGGATTGTAATTCGTGACCACCACGCCCATGGCCATGGTCGATAACAGTTCGTCGCCTCCCAAGCTGCTCGTCACTCCGTAACACAAGGCCAACAAACTGAACACCAGCGTGATCAACACTCCTTCTTTTTCATGACGGATCAGGCGAATCAGCCCATTGAGAATCCAGCCAAACAGGATGCCAATACCAATGGAACCGACAATCTTAATCACCGGTTCGAGAAGAGAATCACTGCGCAACGGCTGATGCAGCACAAACATGGCAGCAAAGGAGATCGCCAGACTGTAATTGATAATGCCAAGAATATCATCGAACGCAGCAACGCCCATGATGGTCGAGGTCACCTCCCCTTTGGCATGGTATTCATGAACAACGGCCAGAGTGGCTGACGGATCGGTGGGCGCGGCGAGAGCCCCCAGCAACAACGCCATCGGCAACACTTGCCCAACCGTACTGCCATCGCCAAAGCCGCCCAGTAACGGGACCACCGTCACAAAAGCTGTCGCCACAAACAAGAAGGCACACTCCGCCTCAAACAGGGTGATAAGTATAATCGGCTTACCGAGGGTGCGAATTTTTTCCATCAACAGCGTGCCGCCGACGGAAAAAGTGATAAACGCCAAAGAGATGTTGGTGACAAGATCGGTGTGTTCGACAAAATCACCGGGAATGATCGGCGTCAAACGGGGGTTGAGCAGCAAGCCGGCGAGGATATAGCCGGTCACTTTGGGCAGGCCGAGCCGCCTGCACACCTCGCCCATAATAAAACCGCCGAACAGAATTAACCCGATGACCAGAATCGGTTCCAGCATCAACGTTCTCCATTGGTTGCCGTTTAAGATGATACCCCGTCCCGGAACGCTTTCGACATCGTAGAACGTCTATTGCAATGTGCTGATGAAATGGTGAAAACCTGCTATTTGCGACACGCTCTTATGGTAAAAGTCAAAGCGAGTTGTCGCCGATCTTTCAGTTCCGACTTACGAGCCTGTTGTCCCGGTCACCGGGATACGCAATTGGTTAAGCACATGGCCGCGGCCACTGAACAGCAGATAACCGTTCACCCGCATGCTGGGCTGGTCCGGCACGTTGACAGTCAAATTCAAAGGGACGGTCTCCCCCGGTTCCAGTTGCTGCGGCAGCCCCTCCACGGTCATCAGCCGCGACGTACAACGCACAACCACATCCGCAACCGGCAAGTCGGAAAGGTTTGTCAAGGTCAAAGGAATCTGCAGTGTCTGACCTTTCTCGACCAGGCCCAGCTTAATCCGCGCCGGTTTCAACGCCAGCTCCACCAAAACCCTTGCCCGCAAGCGCAGCTCTGTTTTGCCACTCGGATCATTGGTGAACAACATGATCCTCTTCAAGACGTTGCCACGGAAATTCTTCGAATTGAACTGAACCGCCAGTTCCGTCGATGCTCCCGGTTCAATCACTTTATCGCGTGTAAATGCCGAAGTGCAACCGCAGGATGTCCGCACTTTATTGATCACCAACGGTTGATCTCCATGATTTTCAAGAACAAAGGTGTGTTTTGACTTCTGTCCGGAATACAGAACGCCCAGATCAACTTCACTGACGGGAACATGAATCTGCGCCGCACTGAAAGCCACTCCCACCCAACAGAAAACGAACAAAACGGCTAAAAGAACTCGGTACACGGAACCCTCCGATTAAACAGGGGATAAATTGACATTAAACGGCGAAGTTGTTATAGAATTAACGTTTCAAATCCGCTAGAATCGACCTTCATACAGACAAGGCTACCATGAAGCTTCTATACGCCCAAGAGGAGATTGCCCGCCACGTCAAAGAACTTGGCGCACAAATCAGCCGTGACTATCAGGACCAGGAACTGATCCTGCTGGTTGTTCTCAAGGGCTCGATGCTGTTTGCCGCTGATCTGTGCCGAGAGATTACGGCACCGGTCACACTTGAATTTATCCGCGTCTCCAGCTATGGCAGCGGCACCACATCAAGCGGCGAGATCGACTTCAAAGTTCCACTGCAATGCGACATCGCCGGCAAGCACGTACTGATTGTTGAAGACATCATTGATACGGGCCTGACCCTTAAAGTTCTTCACGCGTATCTGCGGAACCAACAACCGCAGTCGCTCAAATGCTGTACACTGATCGACAAGAAAAAATACCGTCAGGTCGATTTCGAAGCCGATTATGTCGGCATCACCATGGAAGACGGCTTTATCATCGGCTACGGCCTGGATTACAACGAGCGATTTCGTAATCTTGCGGGAATTTACTTGCTTGACCCTACTAATCTGCCATTTCAGGGAGAGGCTTAATGCTCATTCAATGCACAAAGTGTCAGACCGTTTATAACTTCGACGATTCGGCTCTACAGGGCTCAAGCATTGATGTCCGATGTGCTCGATGCCAAACCGTTTTCACCGTCGATGCCTCTTCTGCGGTCAGCGAGGACGTTTGTCATGTCGGTGAAGATGAACTGCAAGGCACATCCTTTCGCTCCAGTGCCGATTCCCTACCGACCGACACGTCGACACACGCACAGCAACAACCCAGTGAAGAGGCGTTATTTGAACCGGAGCCGGAGCAGACATTCGAAGCTCCGCCCGTCACGCAAACCCATATCGCCCTTCATCCCGAGCCAGAACAACCCGACAGTGAACAACCCGGAGATGAAGAGGAGTTCTCCTTTACATCGGCAGAACAATCCGCTGAACAACCTGCGGCTGACGAGACAGGCTTCGATTTTGCTCCCCTCGACGAACCCCCGGCAGAGCAACCACCGGCACAAAATGAGGAGGCATCTGATTTCTCTTTTGACCAACCGCAAGAAACTGCCGCCATTGACGGAGCAGCTGAATCTGAACAACAGGAACACCCCGAGCAACCCGTTGACCTGTTTGCGGAAGGGCAAGAGGAAACGACCCTCAGTGCCGAGGAGAAAGAACCACAGTGGGAAGGCAGCCCTGATGACTTTACCTTTGAGGACAGCGGCGAAGACTTCAGCTTTGACGATGACGACTCCTGGTCGGCAGACAAACCAAAACCACCTGCGGCACAAATCGACAGCGCAGAAAATAGTGACGAATCACCAGATTTCATCTTCGAGCCGTTAACCAGTGAAGCCACACCCACACCACCTCAGCCCAAACCGGCTGCCGAAGAGAGTCCTCTGGCCCCTGACGAGGAGATGGAACAACCGATAAGCACACTGCCAGAAGCGGAAAAACCCGAGGCCAAGGAGCGTCCGGCGCAGCGACCACCCCAAGTGGAAAAACGGGGCACGTCAAAATTCCTGCTGTTCATTCTGTTCCTGCTGCTGGTAGCCGCCGGAGCTTACGGTTATTTCTATGCAACCCTCGGCACTACGGATGTCAGGGTCATGATTCGGGAGATCGAACAATTGGTGATGCCGTCCGGGCAACAGCAACCTCAAGGATCGCTGACCATCACCCGTTCGGAAAGCTACTATATTGACAATAGCGAGGCGGGACCACTGTTCGTCATCCAGGGAACGGTTCGCAACGATTATAAAGAGCCGCGCGCCGAACTCAGTGTGACTGCCACCCTGTATAAAGACAAGGGCCAGCCGTTCACGAAAAAGACCGTCTACTGCGGCAATGAGATCAGCCGTCAGGAACTCGAAACCATGCCATACGCAACGCTTGGCGAAACCATGAGCAACCCGTTTGGCACAGCACTGGCCAATGTCGGAGTCGCTCCCGGCGCATCCCTGTCGTTTATCGTCGTTTTCAATGATCTCTCTGACGACCTGAGCGAATTCAGCATTGAGCCGGCAAGCTCCAAAGCGGCCTCGCAATAAGCAAAGTTTTTCCTGATTCACCGTGCCGTAGCAGCCGTTCTGCTACGGCACATTTTTTTATTGATATTAAAACCTCTGTTTTGTTCGAACCGGTTACGCACCACCGAAAAGATCTACACGCTAAAACCTCCTGAAATCAACAGCCCCCATCTATGCCGCCCATGGTAATAATGCTTGCCATTTCGATGAAACAACGTATACATAAGTTGTGTTTAGCAGTACTAAAAAGGACAAAAGCCCTTGCATTACAAAGGATATTTAGCTATCCTCTATAACGCTTTACTGCTCTTTTTTCCCTTAAAAACAAGCAGTTAAGAAAACAAATAGATTTTATTTGCCGATAGATAAAACGGCATTATGTAATTTAGATTACATAGATACCCCTCTGGGAGGAGAACCGGTTATGGATATTCTTGCTTTGAACTGTGGTAGCTCATCTGTCAAGTATCAGTTATTCAACTGGGACAAAAAAGAAGTGATTGCCAAGGGCGTCGTGGAACGTGTCACCATTGGTGACTCCTTTATCGCTCACGAAGTTCCCGGCCGCGACACCTATAAGGAACAATCGGAATGTCCGGATCATCGGGTCGCGATAGATCTGATCATCCGCACCCTGACGCATCCGGCGCACGGCGTTGTCAAAAAGATGTCTGAAATTTCCGCGGTCGGCCATCGTGTCGTTCACGGTGGTGAAAAATTCACCTGTTCGGTGCGCATCAACGACGAAGTTCTCGACGCGATTCGCAGTGTCCAGCACCTCGCCCCGCTGCACAACCCGCCAAACATTTCCGGGATTGAAGCGGCCCAGGCGGTTTTGCCCACGGTTCCGCATATTGCGATCTTCGACACGGCATTCCATCAAACCATGCCGTCCCATGCGTATACCTATCCGCTGCCTTACGAATGGTACGAAGAGTACGGTGTCCGCCGTTACGGATTTCACGGCACCAGCCATCTTTATGTCTCAAAACGAGCCGCCATCAAACTCGGAAAACCACTCGAAGAGTGTAATATCATTACTCTGCACATCGGTAATGGTGTCTCCCATACGGCCATCAAAGGTGGCCGCTCAATGGATACCAGCATGGGCTTAACGCCACTGGAAGGCGCCATGATGGGAACACGTTGCGGCGACATTGACCCGGCGATCCCACCGTTCATTATGGACCAAGAGGGATGTACCCCCCGTGAAATCGATTCGATTCTTAACAAAAAATCGGGCCTGCTCGGCATCACCGGCCGCTTCACCGACCGTCGCGATGTGATTACCGAAGCGGATAACGGCGATACACGATGCCAACTGGCTCTCGATGTTGAAGCGTACCGACTCAAAAAATACATCGGCTCTTACGCTGCGGCCCTTGGTGGCGTTGACGCCATCGTCTTCACCGCCGGCGTTGGCGAAAATGCCGGCGTTATCCGTCAGAAAGCTCTGGAAGGTCTCGAGTTCATGGGGATCACGCTGGATGTGGAGAAAAACCTCAAAACGTTCAGCAAAAGCGGAGAAACAGAGATCACCCTGCCGGATTCTCCGGTGAAGGTCTTTGTCATCCCAACCAATGAAGAATTGGTGTTTGTCGAAGATGTCGTGGCGATCCTTGATGACACGTACACCGACCACACCAAGTTTCCCTACACCTTCACGGCGCAGGATTATACGCCTTAACAGATTTTGAAAACCACTCTGTGACAGCGTCGGAAAATTCCGACAAAAAGCACAAAAAGCCCGCCTCATCTGAGGCGGGCTTTTTTGATTGATCCAGACCTTGTTTTTTTATCGACCAAGGCCAGGAGTGACTAGCCCTGCGCTTGTACCGCTGTAATCGCTGAAACACTGATAATGTCATCCACGGAACAACCGCGCGACAGATCATTGACCGGCTTAGCCAGCCCCTGAATGATCGGGCCAACCGCTTCAGCACCGGCAACCCGCTCAACCAGTTTGTAGCCGATATTGCCGGCATCCAGATCCGGGAAGATCAGGGTATTGGCCTTACCCGCCACTACAGAACCGGGAGCTTTCTTTTCACCAACTTTGGGCAGCAAAGCCGCATCAGCCTGAAGTTCACCGTCAATCTGTAATTGCGGATTAAGCTCCTTGGCCATGGCCATGGCTTCAAGCACCTTGTCGGCATCTTCATGTTTGGCACTGCCTTTGGTTGAAAAAGACAGCATGGCAACACGCGCATCCACACCAAGGAAACTCTTACAGCTACTTGCCGTAGAGACGGCAATTTCAGCCAACGCCTTGGCATCGGGATTGGGATTAACTGCACAATCGGCAAATAATAGAATACCGTTTTCGCCAAAATCGGGATTTTTGGTCACCATGAGAAACACCGACGAGACCGTCTTCATGCCCGGAGCAGTGCCGATCACCTGAAAAGCGGCGCGCAACACATCACCTGTGGTATTAAACGCTCCGGCCACAGCACCACCGGCGTCATTTTTACGGACCATCATCGAGGCAAAGTAAAGATTATCCTCCGCGGTCAGCAACTCCCGTGCCTGCTCAGGCGTTAATCCCTTTTTCTTGCGCAGCTCAACCAGCTCGGCAACATAATCTTCAAGCTGAGGGGCAGCTGCTGGTTCCAGAATCGTCACGCCATCAAGGGTCACACCAAGTTCAGCCGCTTTAGCCTGCAAGGTTGCTTCATTGCCAAGAAGAACGATGTTGGCCAAGCCATCGGCCACAATTTTCCCCGCCGCCTGAACCATCCGGTCATCATAGCCCTCGGGCAAAACAACCGTCTGCTGATTCGTGCGTGCTTTTGCTTTGATCTGATCTACCAGATGCATATATCCTCCTAATCTATAGAACATGGTTTGATTGCTCAACTTTTATACCTGATTCGTTAAACGGGCGTCAACCCTATTCAAGAAAACCTACGTGAAGACAACAAAAAGAGATTAGGCGCAACTGGAAACATACGTTATACTGACCTCGCAGAGATCGATGACAGACGTATGTGGGTCCTGTGCACCGGCTGATCTGTCTCACAGCGCCGTCACGAACCTCGTTGCTCAGATATCCCGTCAATACCCCAGGTGCCATGACCTCTTCCTCCACCAGATACACTCTGATCATCGGACTGATTCTTTCGCTGCTTGTTCACGCAGCCCTGCTGCTGTTTAATGTTCAGTGGCCGGAGGAAAAACCGTCGGCGAAAAAACCGATTCTGGTCGAGGTGCAGCCAACCAAACCGGTTCAGGAAACCGCCATCCCGGAAAAGACGGCACCACCACAACAGGCCCCGCGCACTGGCGCTGTCGACCATCAGGTGATCAAAGAACAAGCCCCTCCGGGCCAGGAAATGGAAGACAGTTCGCCCAAGATGGCTCAACCGGCTCCGGCAAAACCCAAGACAGCACCGCCTCCCAAACCAGACAAAGTGGAAAAACCGCGCCCAACCGTCACGGTCGATCCGCAGCAGCCGGATACCATCCCTGAAAAGAAACCGACAGAGCCGCTGCCAAGTCTGGATCAATTGCTGCAGACAGCCAACAATGCGGCGGCCAACATTACTCAGCGCGCCCAGACCAAGGCCCGCCCTAATGTGGAATCCGGAGACGACCTACTGCTTAATATGCGTGAAGATAAACTGTTTTCATTCTTCTCGCGCTTCAAAAAACAGATTTACGGGGTGTGGAATTATCCTGAAGAAGCCATGAAAAAACGCCAGCAGGGTGTTGCGTTGCTTAAAGTGGTTATTAATCGTGATGGCAGTGTCGAAGATGTTGATCTGGTCTCAGCCTCCGGGTTCGAGCGCCTCGACCGTGAGGCCATCGCAGCAATTTTCAAAGGTGGCCCCTATGGCGCTCTGCCTGACAGCTATCCGGAAGATCAGTTAACAATCATGGCCTATTTCGAGTACATCCTCGGCCAGCGGTTGCCCAACATCTATCGCCGCGAATGATCAGAACCAAGCCATAACAGCAAAACAAAAAAGGCTCGCATAGCGAGCCTTTCTCATTTAATCATAACCAGTCACAGAGCCTAACGCGACGCCCGTTGCATGGCGCTGTGAACGGTGTTAAACAGCAGCATGGTAATAGTCATCGGACCAACACCACCAGGCACCGGCGTAATATAACTGGCTCTCTTCTCAGCAGCCTCAAACTCGACATCGCCAACCAGCTTCTTGTCACCCACCCGGTTGATACCGACATCAATGACCACCGCCCCCGGCTTGATCCACTCACCCTTGATCATCTCGGGGCGACCAACGGCAGCAATCACCACATCGGCACGACCAACGTGACCGGGAAGATCAGTGGTTCGCGAGTGGCAGATGGTTACGGTGGCATTTTCAGCCAGACACATCAGCGCTACCGGCTTGCCGACGATGTTGGAACGACCGACAACAACCACCTCTTTACCATTCAGGTCACAGTCAATCGATTCGAGCATTTTCATGACGCCATACGGGGTGCAGGAACGAAACGTCGGATTGCCCGTGGCCAGACAGCCAACATTGAACGGGTGAAAGCCATCAACGTCCTTGAGCGGTGAGATCGCATTGAGGATACAGTCCTCATCAATATGATCGGGAAGCGGCAGTTGGACCAGAATACCGTCGATCCGCTCATCATTGTTGAGTTTGTCAATCAGAGCCAGCAACTCATCCTGTGTCGTTTCCGCAGGCAGCTTATGTTCATCGGAAAAAATACCGGTCGCCGCGCAGGCTTTCTCTTTCATACTGACATAAACGCGGCTAGCCGGATCTTCACCGACAAGAACCACGGCCAGACCGGGGGTGACCCCCTTGGCGGTCAGCTCGGCCACCTGTGCGGTCATCTGCTCACGCATTTTTGCGGCCAGCGCTTTTCCATCAATCAACTGCCCCATAAATTACCCTCCTTGACGGGTTTCCCCGCGATCAATGATTACGGTCGGTCGTCATCCTGAACCAATCAGGACGCCTTCGGACACCCGCCACAGCTACCATCGGCCGCAGCAGGACAGGATGGAGCCGACTTGGATGCCGAGTATCCCTGGTCATACCAGCCTCCCCCTTTGAGCGCAAAACCACTCTGGGAGATCAACTTTTTGACCGGGCCCTGGCACTCCCGACATTCTTCAACAGGCGCATCAGAAAATTTCTGACGCACCTCAAAAACCAAACCACATTCCTGGCATTGATATTCGTACATCGGCATAATGCATACTCCTTTATCACTTTAAATCAGCCGCTAAAGTAATCAGCTGCCTCGATTTTGTCAAGTCAGCCGACCACGCACTAAAAAAAGCTGCGGAATAAACAATCCATGACAAAATCGTTACTCCCGCCAACATCCCGATTTTACAGGCTGGCGATAAAACGAACACTGCAGAGTTAAAGACATTTTTCCTTTTTAGTCAAAAAAGCCAACAAAAAATGCAAAAGGTATTGTTTTTCACGCACGCTTTCTGGGAAACTACCACCCGTTGTGGTACAGTTCAAAAAAAGGAATTTCCTGATGTCAGCCATCGACCAATTACTCTCCCATGATCAGTGTAACCGCTTGCCAACGCCACCGGTGATTGCCATGCGAATCCTTGACGAGGTCCACAAAGAGGAACCCTCTTTTCGTCGTCTGGCCGCAGTAATCACCGCCGACCCGGCGTTAACTACGCGGGTTTTGCGTATTGCCAACTCAGCAATTTACGCCCCAGTGGCGCGCATCAACAATCTGGAATCGGCTCTGACACGTCTGGGAATTACCACCGTCACCAATATTGCCCTGTCTTTTATCCTCGTCGGTCATTTTAACTGCAATGAAAACAAGGGTTTCAATTTCACTTATTTCTGGAAACGTGCCGTCACATCAGCGGTAAGTGCAAACCTTATCGCCCAGAAAATCTGCAAGGCTAACGACAATATCTTTATTACTGCCCTTCTTCAGGACATTGGCGTTCTCATTGCGTACCTGTGTCTGGATGACTACAAAACGATATTCGACCCGGAACAGCGACGTCAACACACACTTAAAGCGGTTGAGCAGGAGAGCTTCGGATTTGCCCATTCACAACTTGGTTCAGAAATCCTTGAGCACTGGGGGGTTCCAGAAGCGATCTACCAGCCGATTCGTTACCACCATCTTTCCGACAACATTCCAGAGCCTTATGATTGTCCGGCCCATGTCATCAACTTGGCTGACAAGATTTCTGCAGTCTTTCATGGTCGACCGGTCCCGGAGAAGCTCAAGGTTTTCCGCAAGATCTTGGAGACACGCTACCACCTTTCAGAATTATCCATCACCAAGCTGATTGAAGAGATCTCTGAACAGAGCATGCAGATTTTATCCTTCTTTGAAATCCCCTCGGACAAAATGAAATCTGCCGCTGAGATCCTTCAGGATGCAAACGAACAATTGTCAAAACTCAATCTCACCAACAGTCAGTTACTTGACCAGTATCGTCAGGAGAAAGAGGCTGCGGTTCTTGAACGTCAGGAACTTGCCACGGTCAATACCGAGCTCAGTCGCCTGGCGTTTGAAGACAGCCTGACCGGACTCTACAATCTACGCTACTTTCACGACTATTTCGACCGTGAACTGCAACGATCCGCCCGTTACGGCACAGTATTCACCCTGCTGATGTTTGACATCGACGATTTCAAAGCCATCAACGACAGCCATGGCCACCAGGCTGGCGATCAAGTCTTGATTGAAATTGCAAACCTGTCGCGCAACATGCTGCGCAACACCGATGTGATGGTTCGTTACGGTGGTGAAGAATTTGCCGCCCTGCTGCCGGAGACCTCACTCCCCCAGGCACATGAAATTGCCAACCGGTTGCGCCAGGAGATCGAAAAACTCACGGTTGTCTGGAACAACAAAAAGCTTCAGGTCACGGTCAGTATGGGGTTGGCTTTTTACGATCCAGAGCAGGGAACAAAGAACAAAAATGAATTGATCGACATCGCCGACAAAGGGCTCTACCAATCCAAAAAAGCCGGCAAAAACCGCATCAGCATGCCTCAACAGGACAATTAGCCAGCGATTTTCCGCACCACCCCCTCTTTATGAAGGAACATTTTTGCGCCAATGCTTTACCTGATCCTCGTCTCAGTGATCTGGGCTTTTTCTTTCGGTTTAATTAAAGGCCAATTGACCGGCCTTGATCCCAGTGTCGTTGCGGCAGTACGTCTGCTGCTCAGCCTACTGGTTTTTCTCCCATTTCTTCGCCTACAGCGCTGTCGTTTCCATCATCTGGTCGCACTTATTCTGATCGGAGCGATTCAATACGGTTTGATGTATGTGGCCTATACAACCTCTTTTCGCTATTTGCACGCCTACGAGGTCGCGTTATTCACTATCTTCACCCCGATCTATGTCACGTTGATTAACGATCTGTTCAGTCGCCGCTTCCACCGTCGTTTTTTCTATGCGGCCTTGCTGGCGGTTGTGGGTACAGCGATTGTTCTTTACCGCGATTTTCACCATGGCGATTTTCGTCAGGGCTTTATCCTGCTCCAGGGCGCCAATCTGTGCTTTGCCTTCGGCCAGGTCGCCTACACCCGCATCATGAAAAGTATTGCCCATAGCGACCTGCAAGTCTTCGGTCTGCTCTACTTCGGTGCCGTTCTCAGCACAGTACCGATGGTCTGGGGAAAGTCTCTGCACCAGCTTACACAAATGACCTTGATGCAATCAGCCTCATTGATCTATCTGGGGGTTTTAGCTTCCGGGATCTGTTTTTTTCTGTGGAACCACGGCGCCCGGCAGGTCAATGCCGGGACCTTGGCCGTGTGTAACAACCTGAAAATCCCTCTGGCTATTGCCTGCTCGGCCCTGGTCTTTTCAGAACAGGTCAACTGGCCGCAACTCCTCATCGGTTCGGGGATTCTCTGTTTTTCCTTACTGCTCAACCATTGGCATCTGAAACGACTGCGATAAGCCCCTTAAAACAGATAAAGTAATTGCGCGGAAAAACGGTTGGGAAGGTCGTCTAGAATACGGTTGGAAACCGACGAATCGTTCTGATGCGGGGCCTCGCCGGAACGGATTTCATAGGTGAGCTTCCCTCGCAACGTCGAACTGAAACGGTAAAGAACACCTAGACTCAAGGTCTTGAATTCACGCTCGCTGTTGGTTTCGGTACCCAGATCGAGACGGTCATAGCGGGCGTTGAGCCAGAAGTCGGCAAAGATCTCACACCCCATGTCGAAATACCAACCCAAGGCCTGATCTTCGGGCAACACGTTATATCCTGAAACCGACAGTCCATTATTACTGACGGTTCCGGGAACCGCTCCGCCATCCGTTCCAGCAAAAATCATCCCGTTCGCCTTAATGATCTCACTTTCGATGCGCAGGTTTTGCCACAGCAATGTGGTGCCCATCCCGTATCGGCATCGCCGGAACACCCGTTCCGTGTGACTGATGCCGACATCGAGGCTGCGTTGGCCCTCCTGGTACCAGGCAAACAGTTTCCACCCCTGACGGCGGGTCCCTTTTCCAACCCCACGCAACCGTTCCGCTGCGAAATACAGATACAGATCGGGGTTGTCATTATCATCCTGCAGGTTGAGGCCGTGACCATTGGCGAGCATGGCAGCGTAGGTCAACTCCCACGGTTTAAAATTAAACGTGTTGAAAACCATGATACCAATATCTCGACAACAGCCGGCAACACCCGGAGCATTCACATCCGTGGGATCACTGCCATCGGCATCGAAGAACCGTTCCTGCATCAGCATGTTGGTCATATTGGTTAAATTGATGTAATTACAAGGCGGGACAAAACCGAGGGATTCTTCAACGGCAGGTGTTTTAAACATGCCGATGCGGATGCGCGCACCGGGCAGATGATTCAAGGTCACACTGCTTTCGATCAGGCGGATACGATTGTGGTCATCAATGCGCGTGGCCGAGTTATTGCCACTGATGGTTTTCAAACTGTAATTGATCTTATCCGTCAGGGCACCACGAATTCCCAACTGCAATTTTCTCAGATTAAATTCGGCAGAAGAGCGCTGATTCGGTGTCACCACCCCCGAGTTCAGTGCCGTGCCGGTAAACGGTCCCGCCGGAAGGTCGCCGCCACCGGCATTGATGTAATCGAGCAGTAAAAAACCACCAAAGCGAATAGGGGCTGTCTTTTTTTCCACCCCTTGTAACATCAGCCAGTTAACGGCTCCCGCCGAGTCCGGGCACAGCACATCACTGCTGAAAAGCAGAAGCATGCCCAGTACAACCTGACCCATCCACACCCGCAGGATATTCACCCGATAGCGCACCCCAACCTCCCCACAATCTTATGATTTCGCTAAGTTCACATGAATAACATGCGATCAATTATAAACCAAAACACCTTCAGCGACCAGCAATGCCTCTCATTTCATGAAATAAAGGCGGGTGTTCTCAACTAAGTAATGAGGCAAACGACCTCATCGTCTTCACCACGGCACGTCTTAGATGCGATAAAACGTACAAAGGCTTTTCGCTGCCAACAAAAACAACCCAAGAGACACCCTCATATTGTGCCAATGTTTCTTACATAAACTGATGAAAGAAACAGTTTACTCCAATAGATATTGAACCGTTGCCAGTGATTGTTTATGATGAGATTTTACTGATTTACCGAACTTCAATGCTACGCCTACCCTAACGGTGACATCATGACAACAACCAGCCCCTCCTGTGGTCGCATCCTCACAGCATTTGCCAGCCTGATTATCATCATTGCCGGATTGAAAAGCGCTCAGGATCTGATTGTTCCGTTCCTGCTGGCGGCCTTCATTGCCATTTTATGCCTGCCGTCCCTCCACTGGCTGGAACGGCGCCACCTACCAACGTCTCTGAATATTTGCATCGTCATTTCGGCCGCATTGCTCACCGGTTTACTGTTAGCCGTTTTTGTCGGCAGCTCGTTGCATGACTTTTCCCGAACATTGCCGACCTATCAGGCGCGTCTTCATGATCAGACACGCACCCTGTTCGACTGGCTCAACCAGCACGGCATCGATATTTCGTCGCAGATTGTTCTCGACTATTTCGACCCCAGCGCGGCGATGAAAATTGCCGCCAACACCCTCAGCGGTGTCGGTGCGGTATTAACCGACGGATTTCTGATTTTACTGACCGTCATTTTTATCCTGTTTGAAGCCAGCGCCATGCCGAAAAAACTCAAACAGGCGCTGAAAAATCCGGAACAGTCGTTTGCCCAGTTCACCCGCATTACCCAAAGTGTGCAGGGCTATCTGGTGATCAAAACCGCAGTCAGCCTGCTCACGGGTGCAGCGGTGATCATCTGGCTGATTATTCTCGATGTCGATTATCCGATTCTGTGGGGACTGTTGGCCTTTCTGCTTAACTTTGTCCCAAACATCGGCTCTATCATTGCCTCGATTCCCGCAATCCTTCTGGCGATTGTCCAACACGGTATGGGCACCGCCCTGCTGGTCGCCGGAGGGTACGTTATTGTCAACGTTGTGGTGGGCAACATCATTGAACCGCGTTTCATGGGCAAGCAGTTGGGTCTGTCGCCCCTGGTGGTTCTGTTGTCGTTGATCATCTGGGGCTGGGTACTCGGCCCGGTCGGAATGCTGCTGTCTGTCCCCCTCACCATGATCGTTAAAATTGCCCTTGAAACAACTGAAGATTCACGCTGGATCGCCATTCTTCTCGGATGACCCGGCCAGCGCTTAAAGGATATCCCTGGATGAACGATAAAAACAACGACCTGAAGAACGAAAACTATCTGGCTTTTTTTCTACTCATACTGGCGTTGATGGCTTTTGCCGTCATTGTCAAAAGTTGCAACATCGCCCAGTACAATCATCAGAACCATTCGGTGGAGCTTCATGACCTCTGATAACAACGACATCTTGCTGCTGGTTAAAGGGCAATCGCCCCAAGCGAATCTGGATGCACTGCTCGACGATCTGAAACCATTGAAGATCCTTGATCTGTACACCCTGCGTATGCGTTTAACCGGCCAGGCTGTCAATATGCTTCACAAAGGCTCCCGCGATGAGCTGGCCCCACTGGCAGCCATCCTGTCACGCCATCAGATTACTAACTGGATGGTTGCCCAACGAGAGCCAGTCGAGCTAGGCTCTCCCGATACCATTCATCGCACGGCACAAGGACTTGTTTTTACCCAAGATGGCCACGAGCATCTGCTCAGCAAAAACAGCGAGCCGTTGATTGTCCTTGTCGATATCACCGCCCAGGTGGTGGAACGGATCATTAAGCGCTCTCAGGTCCAATATGCATATACCGGCGGCGTCCATACCGATCAGAACCATGACGATCTGCGACGCGAAATTTTCCGCCAGCAACCCCGGATTGCCTTGGCCTGGGGTGGAACACCACAGCAACCGGACCACCTGCTCTATCTGTCCGCCTGGGATATTCCTCCGGAAATTCTCGGCGACAAGGCACGACCGAGCCGCAAATGGAATCTGTTTGAATTTCTCGAAGTCGTCTGCCAGCTGTGTCCCAAACATCACCTTGACACCAATTTCGGCATCGGCTTTCTGCCCGACTACCGCGTGTTCCCATGCGATGCGGCAGACCACAGCGGCATCAATAAAAATTTAGCAACCCTGGCCCGCTATACCACCCTGCTGCTCGACATGGCGCAAGACAACCTCCAACGCCAGCACACAACTGCGGGCGCAGCCCAGCAAGCCACCAATACGGTGATCAGTCTGGCCACAGCCTTTCAACTGTCGGGCGTCAGCCCCGGCCAGTCACAGCAGAAACCGCCAACACCCCAAAAAGCCCCGCGCCCCTCATTACCCGCACCACCCTCGCCACGCATGCTGACCGGGCTTTCACTGCACTTTAACGGTTGGCGTCTGCTGGCAAACCTTGGGGCGGTGGCACTGTTCTTCTTTGTCGAAGTCAATCACAAGGCAGCTGGCAGCTTTTATCACTACGGGTTTTCCACCGGACTCGCCCCGCTGGGCGTGAGCGGCCTGTGTTTGTGGAACGCTCTGTTTTTCTGGCGACTGCGCCAGCACATCAAAAATACCGCCACCAGCAAGGCCCGGTCCGCCGCCATGGGCATGGTCGAACTTTACGGCAAAGCCAAACGCCAATACGCACTGGTCTCTCCCAACACCCTGCAGCCCTGTGTCTACTACTCGCTCAAACGCTACCGCCGCACCCACAAGGATCACTGGCGGTTGACCAGCATCACCACCAGCGATACGGTGCCGTTTATTCTCGAAGATGATACCGGACGCATCAGCGTCAACCCGCACGGAGCAACGTTCCGGTTGAAAAACAGCCACAGCAGCAGTGATTTGACTTCAGCCAACGAAAAGTGGGTGGAAGAGGTGATCTATGAGAACAGCATGGTCTACGTGCTGGGGTTCGCCTCAACAGCCCACAAACACCAGAGTTCACTAGGCCAGCGGGTTGCGGAAAAGCTGCGCGAGCTCAAAGGCAACCGAGAACAGATGATGACCTACGACCGAGACAGTGACGGCCATGTCAGCTCAGCCGAATGGGATGAGGCGCGTTCAGACATGGAGCAACAGGCGTTGCACGAAAAGCTGCAACAGGGCCAGGACCGCTCCAATGAACAACTGGTGCTCAGTGCACCACCGCAAAAAGACCTGCCGTTTATTATTGCTGAAACCGAATCGGAAGCCAGCCTGGTCAGTCACTACTCGTGGCAGGTGCCGCTTCTGCTTATTGCCGGTCTGGCTGCTTTTGCCTGGGCCATTAAAGCCGGCGTCACGTATTTCCATCTCATTTAAGTGTGGGATCATTTTTTAAGGAGAAACAGCGATGACGACGTTGATTGTTCTGGGTGTTCTGGTTCTGCTGCTGGTTGTGGTGATCGGCTATGTGATCATGATCTACAATGGTTTGGTCCGTTTGAAAAACGAAGCGGATAAGTCATGGAGCAACATCGACGTGCTCCTCAAGCAACGCTTCGATGAATTGCCCAAGCTGATCAAGGTGTGCGAAGGGTATATGAAGCACGAGAAAGCCACCCTGGAAGCGGTGATCAAAGCCCGTTCCATGGTGGGACAGGCACGCTCGGAAAAAGAGCAACTCGAGGCTCAAAACATGTTGACCGACACACTCAAATCGCTATTTGCCGTCACCGAACAATATCCGGATCTCAAAGCGGATACGGCATTTCGCAGCCTCGGCAACCGCATCTCCGAACTGGAAGATCAGATCGCCGATCGCCGCGAACTGTTTAACGAATATATCACCATCTACAATATTCGCATCGCCCAGTTTCCGGATGTGCTGGTCGCCAGCAAATTCAACTTCACCGCCCGCGACCTGTGGGAGATCCAACCGGAACATCGCGCCGATGTCGACGTGTCATTCGACCATTTATAATGACACCACGTTACACAGTTCCGGCCCAGCGCTATCGCTGTGAAATTGAGGTAAAACGCAGCCGGTTTATCGCCACGGTGGCCGCCACGCCAACCATCGAACAATCGCGTGACTTCATTCGCACCATGCAACAGGAATTTCCTGATGCCAACCATAACTGCTGGGCGTGCGTTGTCGGCGCGCCCGGCGCCACTGCGGATACCGCCATGAGCGACGATGGCGAACCCCACGGTGCCGCAGGCAAACCAATGCTCACAGCGCTGCAACACAGCGGTCTTGGCGATATCACCGTGGTGGTCACTCGTTACTTCGGCGGCATTCATCTCGGCAAAGGCGGCATGGCCCGCGCCTATACCGATGCCGTTCTCGCGGCCTTGTCAGGGGTGACAACAAAAGAAAAAATTGACTACTGCGCAGTAGAGATCGGCTGTGACTATGCACTGCTTGAACCGCTGCAACGGCTTTTTGACGCGTATGAAGTTGTGGTTGACGATCAACAGTTTGCCGATCAGGTTACCCTGTTTTTGCGCCTACCCGAGGAGCACCTGACACGCTTCACCACCCATATCACCGACTTGAGTCACGGCCGCATCACCATCGCCATACCAGCCTAACCGCTCACCTCTGGACATTCCTTGCCGTCCCCGTTACAATCCGGTGCTATTGCGTTTACGAAAGGATATTTCTATGGCATCGACCAATCATGAATTGTGGCAATCGATTCTTTTTTTGTTTCTGAGTAAATTTGCTAAACAGGCCCAGACACCGTTTGCCAAAAAAGACCTCATCAACGCCAAGAACGTCGAACTGGCCAACAAATTTGCCCAGATGACCGGCAACACCACACCGCCGGAAAAAATGAAAAACACCCTGAACAAAGCCTTGGCCGCACTGGAGAAAAAAGGGTTGGTAGAAGAGGTGGATGCAAAGACACTGCAACTGACCAACGCCGGCTGGAATACGATGCAGATTGAGGTCAAAGCCGCCATGACCAAAATCTCCCAGGAGTTTCCGCAAAGCCAGACAGCCAATGCACCCAAAGCCAACTGAGGCCACGGTCAACACGGTCATCAGAACTCACTCTGGTCCTGATTGTTAACGGAATGAAAACGGCAAAGGATCGTAACACCGGTCATGGTGTCAGAAAAACGGCAGCTTAGTCCGGATAGAGCAGCGTGGGGGCATTTTCGGTAAAGAACGTTGCAAAATCGCTCTGGAGGTTCTGTAAAGCTGTGCCATCGAGTCCCAGCGCCCTGCCGGAGTAGCCGGCGCGAACAGGATGGGTGCTGCCCTGATAACCACCCAGCTTTAACGAACGGCACAGTTGCCGGGCAAGAAAAACCACGGCGCACAGACGGAACAGTAAGTCCTCAGAGTCCCCCATGAGGTCCTCGGTCTCCACGTAATAGAGGCTGGCGACCAGCAACGGTGAGAAATTCCACGAACTGAGCACGGCGGCACCAAGAACTGTAAAAGGGTATGGCAACTCGGGACAGGAACTCTCATCGCATAAATTTTGCCGACGACAGCGATCAAAAACCATCAGGAACCGTTGCGGATCGTCATTATTCGACACCACTTCGCCAACATTGCTCATCAGTCCGGCCATAAAAGCTTCTTCAGGATGCACACCGGGAACATTTTCGGCAATAAAGCGTGCGCCCATGGCGTAAGCAGCCGATTCTTCCCACAATAACCGCTCGGTGTTACCAAAGTGGTTATGCATCCCCTTCATGGCCAAGATCAACACCATGTTGCGCAAAGCTTTATCGCCAAGAATCACCACCGCATCCCGAACGGTGCTGATCCGCCGAGAGAAGCCATAATAGGGTGAGTTGGCCAGCTTGAGGACACGCAGAGCCAGCGCCTGGTCCTGAGCAATCACTGCCGCCAGCGCGTGAGCATTAACCTGCCCGGAATGCATCAGATCCAAGACCTTATGCGCCACCAGCGGCATGCCGATATTGGAGTGAACCGTTGCCAGAACCGCTTCGACATCCACGGCAATCTCTGGAGAAAAGGCGCGACTCATTGCTCTCTACTCCGTTTCAACAGGAACCAGGGTGATCACGATTCCCCGGCTGCGGTCATCGTTGAGATACTGACCATTCGCCCGATAATTGTCACCGTTAATCACGATCCGGTCTGTTGAGACGTCGGTTAACTTCACCTGCTCAATAAAGGCGAGGATCCCGTCGTTGAGTACGGCCGAGGTTTGTTCGCCAAGCAGAATCCCACGCGGTTTCAACAGTCGGGTTGCCGCAACATTGGCCTGAACGATCTGATCCTCAATGTCGACGCCGATGACCGCCACCGGCATGCTGTCGAGTATATCCTGAGCCATCTGCAGAACTTCACTGCGCAGCTCCAAAGCTTCGGTGCGCTCCAGAATCGTTTCTTCAAGGTTGGCATTGACATGTTCGAGTTGATCGTTGCGCTGCTCCAACGCCTCAGAAAGCTGCTTATTGTTACGGCTGAGATCATAGGTGTCGACGGCATTGGCAATATTAACCAGCAACTCGTCATCATTCCACGGTTTGGGGATAAAGCGGTAGATATGACCGATATTGATCGCTTCAACCACGGAGGCGGTATCCGCGTAACCGGACAACACAATGCGGATCGTATCGGGCTTGCGGGCATGCACCTGACTCAGAAACTCGACACCATTCATATCCGGCATACGGTAATCCGAGACCACAACACACACGTCCGGCTCCTCTTCAAGTAGCTCAAGGCCTTCACTTCCCGAGTTGGCGAAAAACAGTTCGTAGTCCCCTTCATCCATAAACAGACGCCGTAAAGAGCGCAGGACATTCGGCTCATCATCAACGAACATGATTTTGTGCATAAGCATTTCCCCTTCGACCACATCGCTTCATGATAGAATTCTACGATCTTAGCACGCTTTTGAAAAGTCGCAAAATCAATCATGTTTTCAACGGATTTCGCTTGGAGGGAGGAATTCTGCCAGATCAACGGAAAACAGCGTATGAAATTTCGTTGTGCTCACGACACAGCGACAAACGACCGGGCCGAATACGTCTGGTTCGGCCCGGCAAAAAAACAGCTTAAAGTGAAAATTCCGCCCAGATCGGGCAGTGATCGGAAGGTTTTTCCATGGCGCGAATATCGTAATCAATCCCGGCATCCTGACAACGGGAAATGAGTGCCTGACTCGCTAGAATCAGATCAATACGCAACCCACGCTTCGGGTCACGCTCAAACCCGCGGCTGCGGTAATCAAACCAACTGAACCGATCATCCACATCAGGATAGCAGTGGCGAAAGCTGTCGTGCAGTCCCCAGTCCATCACGCTCTGCAGCCAGGCACGCTCCTCGGGAAGGAAACAACTCTTGCCCTGCGCCAGCCAACGCTTTTCATTGTCCGGCCCGATACCGATATCTTCCGCCAACGGAGCCACATTCATATCTCCAACCACCAGAAGCGCATCGTTCTTGGCCTCATAATTTTCCAGCATCTGTCGCAGATCGCGATAAAACTTCTCCTTGGCCGGAAATTTCACCGCATGGGAACGGTTCTCCCCTTGAGGGAAATAACCGTTGACCACCGTGACCATCTGGTCACCAAATGCATAGCGCCCGACAATCAATCGACGCTGGGCCTCGTCATCGTCATCAACAAAACCGTACTGCACATCCACAGGGGCTTGCCGCGACAATAAGGCCACACCGTAATGGCCTTTCTGACCATAATAACGCACCTCGTAACCCAGCGATTCAACCTCCGCCAACGGGAACTGGTCGTCATGAACCTTGGTTTCCTGTAAGGCCAGAACGTCGGGCTGGTAGGTGTCAATCACCGCTTTAACCTGGTGATGGCGGGCACGCAACCCATTGACATTGAAGGATATAATTTTCACATCCAGCTCCTGATCAGCTTCGACAGCGGCTAAGAATATCGGCAATCACTTCAGCAGTGTAGGCCTTGAGTCCCCACTTGCGGGCCAACATCACCGCATTGTCGGCAATGGCACCAATCTCCTCATCAGGGATATTCCCCTGCGCCAGAGAGACCGGGCTGCCGATGGAATGGAACCAGGTTTTCAACGCCTCAATGCCGTAGCGGGCACACTCCAGATCATCACTCAGTTCGCAATCAAACACCCGCCGGGCAAACTGGGCAAACTTGGCCGGATTCTGTGTGGCCGCATAATCCATCCAACCGGGGATAACAATGGACAGTCCGGCACCATGGGCAATGTCATACATGGCGCTCAGCGAATGTTCAATCATGTGGTTGGGAAACTGATACAAACCGATTCCCGCCGTGGACAATCCGTTCAGCGCCCAGGTGGCCGACCACATCATGGTTGCCCGCGCATCGGCATGATCCGGCTGTTGCAGAATCTGCTCGGTGCTCTCCATAATGGTTTTCACCAGCCCCTCGACAAAGCGGTCCTGCAATGGTGTCGCCTGATCGTTACTTGTAAAATAACCTTCGATAATATGGGAGATCGCATCGACGGCCGAATAGGCGGTATAATCCGCCGGCACTGTATAGGTTAATGCCGGATCAAGGA
Organism: Desulfuromonas acetoxidans DSM 684; assembly: GCF_000167355.1. Classification (NCBI taxonomy): domain Bacteria; kingdom Pseudomonadati; phylum Thermodesulfobacteriota; class Desulfuromonadia; order Desulfuromonadales; family Desulfuromonadaceae; genus Desulfuromonas; species Desulfuromonas acetoxidans. Next base: position 59,232 of record NZ_AAEW02000012.1, on the reverse strand, counting down.
TTGAGGTTTTCGGAAACAACAACGGCGAACCGATATTAAACTTCTGGGCGGTGTTCTCATTGGTAACCACGCCACCGGAGTTCATTTCCGATCCGGTGGCCGCCAGGGTCAATACCGTCACCAGCGGCAAGGCTTTCTCCACCTTGGCTTGCAAAAAAAACTCCCAGACATCGTGGTCGCACAAAGCGCCGGCGGCAATGGCCTTCGATTCATCGAGCACACTGCCACCGCCAACGGCAACAACCACATCCACCTGTTCCCGCTTAGCCACAGCCACCCCTTCGCGCACATGGCTGAGCACCGGGTTGGACTTGACACCACCATGATCCACCCAGCTTAAACCGGCGGCCTGCAACGATGCTGTGACCCGGTCGTAAAGTCCGGTGGTCTTGATACTGTTGCGGCCATAGACCAGCAACGCTTTACCGCCCTGACGAGCAGCATATTTCCCCACCTTGTCGGCAGTGTCGACACCAAAAACAATTTCAGTCGGATTGTGAAACACAAACGGTTGCATGACGACTCTCCTCCTGTCGCAAATCAATTAGAAATTTTCCCAGAACAAAGGGTTCCCAACGAACCCGATTCATTCACACATCGCGCCACGGGCTGCCTGAGCGCTTATTCAAACCACACGCCTAAAAGGCTTTTGCCAGACGCTGTTTTACCTCGTCAAGCGAAACACCTTCGACAACAATCTGTTTGTGACGGCTTTTATCGCCGCGAATCAAGGTCACAGAGCTTTTTGACACACCCAGTAACTTCGCAAAAAAAGTGCAGCACAGTTTATTGGCCGCACCCTCGACCGGCGGCGACGTCAACCGCACTTTGAGTTCTTCGCCTTGCAAACCACACAGACTGTTCTTACTTGCCCGCGGCTGAACGAACAGGGCAATCACCACCCCATCCTGCTGGGCGTTGACACAGGCGCTCAGTTCTTCGCAAGTCATGAATCAAAAACTGTAGGCGATGGAACGCAGGATAACGACCAGAATCCTCTGGATAAAAGACAGCGCCAGAAGCAAAACCAACGGACTGAAATCAATACCGCCGAATTGCAGCGGCACCAAACGCTGAATACGATACAGGACCGGATCGGTGGCACTGTGAAGAAACCGGACAATCGGGTTGTACGGATCAGGATTCACCCATGAGATCAGGGCGCGCCCGACCAGAATCAGAACATAGATACTGAAGACCAGATCAACCAGACCGGCAATGGCCAAAAATAATTCACGCAAAATCATTGTCACTCTCTTTCACAAAAAAAACGTCCTATTATCGATCATTTCGAACGGACAGATCACTCTCGCTGAACACTCAAAACTTTTTTTAATCTTCGCTGGCAAACCGGGCAAAAAAGGTTCACCTCATCAAAATTTTACTGTACTCTGACGGGGTTTTTTCGCACCATATCCGTATGGAAACTCGTGCCGACTGGAGGGATGGCACCGTTCATATTCACCACACACATCACGCGACTGCCGCCATGTGACGTTTCGATAAACTAACATGAAGCTGCAAGGGGAACAATCCATCATGTACCGTACAAACAATCTCAACATCAAGGGCATCACCGAAGTTATCGCTCCATCCGATCTCAAGCAGGTGTTCCCGCTTTCTGAACAATCGGCTGCCTTCGTTACCAGAGCGCGTAACGAGGTTCAAGAGATTCTCCATAACCGCAACCAACGTCTGATGATCGTGGTTGGTCCGTGTTCCATTCACGATCCGGAAGCTGCCCTCGACTATGCCCGCCGTTTGAGCAAGCTATCCCGCGAACTCGACGATCAGCTGCACATTGTCATGCGCGTTTATTTTGAGAAACCGCGCACCACCATCGGCTGGAAAGGCTTGATCAACGACCCGGATCTCGACGGCAGCCACCTGATCTCCAAAGGTCTCGGCATTGCCCGCCAACTGTTCTGCGCTATTACGGAATTGGAACTGCCGATTGCCACGGAAATGCTCGACACCATTACCCCGGAATATTTTGCCGACCTGATTAGTTGGGGGGCCATCGGCGCGCGCACCACCGAATCACAGCCTCATCGCGAAATGTCCAGCGGCCTGTCATTCCCGGTCGGCTTTAAGAATAGCACCGACGGCAATCTGCAGATCGCCATGGACGCCATGAGCGCCGCCCAGCACGGCCATAATTTCCTCGGCATCAACCGCCAGGGCAAAATTTCCATTGTCGAAACCTGCGGCAACCCCGATGCCCACATCGTGTTACGCGGCGGCAGCAATGGTCCGAACTATCAGTCCGAGGCCATCGCCTTTACTGAAAAAAAACTGGCCGACCAAAACCTCAACAACGCCATCATGGTCGACTGCAGCCACGCCAACTCCTGCAAGGATCACAACCGTCAGGAAGAGGTGATTCTAAACGTTCTCGAGCAGATCGCCAATGGCAACAACACCATCCGTGCCCTGATGATCGAAAGCAACATCGAAGAGGGCAACCAGCCCATTGGTCCTCAGGAGGGGTTAAAATACGGGGTTTCTATTACAGATAAATGCATTGGCTGGGACACAACCGACCGACTGTTGCGCATGATTCACAGCAGCCTGAAGAAGAATAACGGCCGTTCTGCGTAAGGAGTCCGTGCCGACATAAGAGTGTCAAAAGAGGCTGCGTACAACGCAGCCTCTTTTGTTTTTAACGCTATGATGTGCGTTCCCTTGTTTCATGTGGCTAACGCTCAAACATGAAAACCTCACCACCAATTTCAAGGTCCTGGTAGTGCGGAGAGACAACGCGGTATTGCTGCTGCCTGAGCTGATCAACCAAGGCCCGCCGTTGCTCCTTTCTCATTGAATTGCCCAGCCTTCCCTGCTGCACCCATTGTCCCGTGTCATCAACATCATAAAGTTCCAGCACCGACCAGCGCTCCTGCATATTAAGCAGCACCAGTTCTTCGACGCCATCGCGATCAAGATCAACCGGAAAAAGATAACAGGTCGCTTTGCGACATTGATCCTCATCCAACATTTGAAGAAATTCTTGTGGGACAGTATGGCTATCCGTCACGAATTCAACCAGTGGATGGTCAGCAATGCCTTCGCTTTGCTTATGCCTCTTCCATTGAGAATAGCTTGTGGCCTCGTCAACCGCCAGCAACCATGTTCGCAGTGTTGGCGTCAACGGATGCTCGGCAGGTAACTGTTTAAGCTGCTGTAAATACGCCAGACCGGGAGAGCCCAAATGAAACTTTAACGCACCAAAATCAAACTCCTGTGGCAAAATTCTTTGGGTCACTAAACGCTGATACTGGTCGCCGGCACTCAATGCCATCGGATTCAACACCGGGCTGTGCAGCAACAGGATAAGAGCGCCTATCATCAAAGCAATAACCATATTCCCTTGACGAATGATCCCCATCCAAACCGCTGATCGCCACAAAACAGCGCTTGCGTAAACCACGCTGTAACAGGTGGCAACAACAACCAGGGCCAGCAGAAAAATCCGGTTGGGCGTCAGACCATACTGATCAATACGCAGAGAAACGGAATAGATTCCGATCACGGCATAAACAGGCAACAACACCATGGAGAGTTCGTACAATCGGACCAGACCTCCGGGCAAGGACCGCACCGTGCCATCCTGAACAATGCCATTGACAAACAGCAGATTGGCGCTGATCAGGCACAGCAGAATCGGTGTTGAATAGCCTGTATCCCAAAACGGACTGAGTCCGGTAAAGGGCAAGCTGCCCCCCAGCAGGATGGTAATAACCGCCGTCAGTGGCATCAAAAAGGAGCACAACGACAGAGCGATCTTACGCAGAGCGCCGATCACAGACTCATGGGTGCGTGCCAGACGAACCCCCAGTGAGAACACCATTGCCAGACTCAGCCAGGGGAACACGGCATTGAAGAAAAGAGTTTCAAACAACTCAATCCCCACCATCTTGAACAGCATGACCCACAGAACAATCAACAGCCAGAAGCCTAGAGTCAACATTGCCGCCACCATCAGAATAAAAAAATTATCCCAACTGTGGCGGTAAAGGTCAGAGTACCGATATCGACCCTGCTTGCGTGTTGGCCAGGCCTGAATAAAGGGGATCAGAATATAGGCCAGCACAAATGAAGAGACCGTCCAACTGGTCATTAAAACCGTCCCACCCCGATTGGACGGTTGAGAGGAGCCCGGCATCTGCCACATCACCCAGGCCGAGGCAAGCCCCACGACACCACCGAGCAGAAGGATCAAAACCAGTACCTGGCGATTGAAGTGCTTCCCTGCGGTCAACTGTGCAGTCAGCCCCATAACGGCAATCGCCGTCATCGCACACAACACCACACTCGCCGCGAGAGGATGACTTTTAGGCCACCAGAACACCCCGGCCCAGCCGACACCCCCCTGGACAAAGCCGATAACCAGGTACAGTAGAACACTCGATTCAATTAGATGGATGCGTTGGGGCATAGCACTATCTCGGCTAAAGATACTGAACGTTAGACAATTGAGAGCAGACACGCCCGCAAAAAAGAACAGGCACCACTTCTCTGGGATTAAACCGGTTTCAAGGCAAAATGTGCAGCAGCTTTTTCAGCAATGGTTTTACCAATACTCAACGAAGCGGTTGCTGCCGGAGAGGGAGCATTAAGCACATGGATCAGACCCGGTTCATCGAGGATTTTGAAATCATCAAGCAGCGAGCCGTCTTCAGCCACAGCCTGGGCCCTTACTCCGGCACCGCCGCGAACAATATCTTCAGCAACCAGATCGGGCATCAACTTCTGCAAATCGGCAACAAATTTGCGTTTGGAAAACGAGCGATGGTATTCGTGCAGCCCCACCCGCCAGAACCGGCGCGCCATCGACAGAAAACCCGGATAGGTCAAGGTTTCAAGAGTATCGCGCAAAGAGAAGCTGCTGCGCTGATACCCTTCGCGTTTAAAGGAGAGAACCGCATTGGGACCGGCTTCAACTTCACCGTTAATCATGCGGGTATAATGCACACCGAGGAAAGGAAATTTTGCATCGGGAACCGGATAGATCAGGTGTTTGACCTTGCTGCGGCACTGTTCAACCAGTGTGTAGTATTCACCGCGAAACGGCACAATGCGCATGTGCGGCTGAGAACCACACATCAAAGCCACCCGGTCACACTGCAACCCGGCACAGTTGATAATGAAAGGAGTCTCAATCCGTCCCTGGTTGGTATGCAGGACAAAGCCCTGATCATGACGCTCCACCCGCATCACCGCACAATTGAGACGAATGGCGCCACCGCGCCCTTTGATCAGACGGGCATAGGTTTCCACCACTTCGACAAAGTCGACGATGCCGGTTTCCGGTACCAGTAATCCGGCAACACCCTGAACATGAGGTTCGCGGCGGCAAATCCCCTCCGCATCAAGACGTTCAACCCCTTTGAGCCCGTTGGCACGGCCACGCCGTTCCAGCTCGGCCAATGCCGGCAACTCTTCCTCGCTGGTGGCGACGACCACTTTGCCGCATTGTTCATGGGCAATCGCATGTTCAGCACAAAAAGCGTACAGAGCATCACGCCCTTCAACACAGTTTTTCGCTTTGAGAGAGCCGGGACGGTAATAGAGCCCGGAATGGATCACACCACTGTTGTTGCCCGTCTGATGGGCAGCAAGCGTGGCTTCTTTTTCAACAACGAGAACTCGGCAATCCTTGACTTGGCTGGTCAAGGCCAACGCGGTTGCGGTACCGACAATCCCGCCACCGATGACAACAACATCACATGACATGGGAACATCCTGAACGGCTTAGGATTTAGATTCAGCTTCTTTGATCATATCCGCAACCTGCAAACGGACGTCATCAATATGAACACGAACGATGTCTCCCTCTTCGCGCTCACTGCGGACCAAACCTTCCGAAGCCCAAAACTTGAGTGTGGCCTCTTTGATTCCGAATTTTTCAGCAGCAGCATCAATATCGTACCATGTTTTTACCAACGCCATCGGTTACCTCCTTTTTTTTCAAACTCTTATTACATTGCAACAATACGGACTGTTTCATTTATTATATCTCGTATACACCACCTGCATAGCCAAATCAAAAATTTCTCTTCGTGAAAACCACCCAAGACGAACACAGATGACAATTGATTTTGATACGGACGATAAAAATCGATAAAGACCCGGGGCCATCATGTCGATAGAAAAAAGGACATTGCACGATTCTGCGTTACACTGTGAAAACAGCATTGGTTATTCTGATTTTATTTTCACCACCCCAAGGGATTGCTTATGGGACCGGGAATCCTGGTCGTTGCCCAGTCTGCGGCAACGCGCCAGACGATCATAGACGCGCTCAAAGACACGTCACCGTTTACCCGCTATTTGGAAACAAACAGTGGCCGCGAAGGCTTGGAAATTGTCGCGAAGGATCCGATCGATGTGATCGTTTGCGGATTGAAGCTGTATCAGATGTCGGGACTGGAGTTGTTGCGTAACATGCAGCAGGACGAAGAACTGTGCGATATCCCTTTTATTGTACTGGCGGATGACAACCGGACCAAGACCAAGATCGAACTGCTTGAACAGGGCGCAAGCGATTATATCGTCCAGCCGGTGGACATTGGCGAACTGGTTGCCCGCATCAAGGTTCAGTTGAAGGTCAAAACTCTGCAGGACAATCTCAAACGCAGCAATCGCCTGCTCCTAAACCTATCCAGTACCGATTCGCTGACCCAGCTTTACAATCGCCGTGTCCTGATGCGCACGCTAAGAAAAGAGTTTCAGCGTCAAGTGCGCACCGAGGAATCGTTCTCACTGTTGATGGTGGATGTTGATCATTTCAAAAACATCAACGATCGCTACGGACATCTTAACGGCGATACGGTACTCATCAATCTGGCGCGGATGCTGCGCAGCTATCTACGCCCTTACGATGTCCCAACCCGATTTGGTGGCGAGGAATTTGCCCTGGTGTTGCCCAATACCAATATGGAGTGTGCCCGCGAAGTCGCGGAACGGCTGCGACTGGCTGCAAAAGAGTTGCGTTTCAGTGGCGAGATTCGCGATCTGGAGATCACCATCAGCATCGGCGTAGCCACCTGTCCCGCAGATGGGGTAGAATCGGAAGATGACCTGCTGAAACTGACGGACGATGCCCTGTATGCGGCCAAATCAGCCGGACGCGACCAGGTAGTCTGCGCCACGGAGCTGCCCACCAATCAGGATTGCGAGACTTCGGATATCGCCTGACCCAATCAGAGTTATAAATCGTTGAGCAGTCGGTAGAGCTTTTTCTGGATATCCCACACTTTATGCGCGGCAGCAAGTTGCTGCTCTTCCAGAAGCAACCGCCCGCGATCAAGCAGATTATGGGCATCAAGCAACACCGGACTCAGTTGCGACTCGATTTTCATGCGGGGAATCTCACCGACATCCTCCGCCAGATCAGCCAGAGTGTTGCGTGCCTGATTGAGCACCTGCAACGCGCGTTTCGCCTCTCGGGTCACTTCGTCGCTGTGAAAAGACTTGATCATCACATCAACCTCATCTACCAGATCACGATAACGCTCAGAAATACTCATCACGACACTCCTTTACAATGCTATTTATCATAAGTCGAGCACACAAAAAACACGTGGTCGAACCGTCTTCGTTTAAGTTGCGCCCATACTAGTGGAAAGCCACCCTGAAAAACAACGGCAAACCGATAAAAAAGTTGACTTTAAGGTATACGGACGTTAGTTTTTTGTTTGAAAAATTGTGAAAAGCCCTGGGGGAGTTTATTACTGAGAGTCCTGTTGCGGGACGACCCTTAGAACCTGATCCGGGTTATACCGGCGTAGGGAAGCGGCACTTTATACGGGATTTCTCCCGTCGAAGGTCGCTTTCGCGACCTTTTTCTATTTTGGATCCAAGAGCACTTTCCGCTCACCAATGTGTCATGATTATCGTACTCAATGAAAATAAAATACAGGTGGAAGAAAACCAGAGCCTGTTCGATTTGCGCGACCAGATCAAACCGGAGGCGGATGTCCTGATCTGCAACGGTCTGCCGATTCAAAGCGACCGCACATTGCAACCATTTGATCACGTCATCCTCATCCGTCGCGGAGAAATCCCCTCCGAAGCCGAGCTGGAAGCCTTTCTGGTTGCCCGACACACCCCCGAAGTCCATGAGCCGCTAAAGCAGGCAACCATCGGGATTGCCGGTGCGGGTGGCCTCGGTTCTTCGATTGCAACAGCTCTGGTCCGCGCCGGGATCGGCCGAATTATCATTGCGGATTATGATGTGGTGGAACCATCCAACCTCAACCGCCAGCAGTTCTTCATCGACCAGATCGGCATGAACAAAGTCGACGCGCTCAAAGACAATCTTAAGCGGATCAACCCGTTTATGACCGTCGATGCCCAGCATCGCTTTCTGACCACACAAAACCTGACCGATCTATTCGCCGAGGTCGATATCCTCGTTGAAGCGGTGGACTGCGCCGAAACCAAGGCCATGATCACTGGACAATGGTTGCGCACCTACCCCAACACCCCTCTGGTGGCCGGATCGGGGATGGCCGGATACGGACCGGGCAACACCATCCGCACTCGCCGCGCCATGGGCCAACTCTACCTGTGCGGCGACGGCACCAGTGAAGTTGACGCCGGCCACGGCCTGATGGCGCCACGGGTCGGTATTGCCGCTCACCATCAGGCCAATGTTGTTATTCGCTTGTTACTCGGGCTCGATCCCGTTGAGGAGGATTCTTAATATGGACATCACCGTCAACAACCAGTCTCGCACCGTCACACAAGGTCAGACCCTGGCGGACCTGATCAACGACATGAAACTGGATGCGGCACGCATTGCCGTGGAATATAACCGCGACATCCTGACACGTGAGCAACTCGCGGAAGTGTCCCTGAAAGAAGGCGATACCATTGAGATCGTCAACTTCGTCGGTGGCGGCTAATCGCTCGACATAGCGTGACACACTCACCTGCATTTTTATTTATCTGTGACGAAACAGATGTTCGCCACGAGAAAGGATAGTACCATGGATCAACTGACAATCGCCGGCCGGACATTCCGCTCCCGCCTGATGGTTGGAACCGGAAAATTCGCCTCAAATCAACAGATGGCTGACACCATCGCCGCCTCTGGCGCTGAAATCGTCACCGTAGCGCTGCGCCGTGTCAATGTTGATGATCAGCAGGATGACCTGCTCAATCATATCGATCGCAACAAGTACCTGCTGCTGCCCAACACCAGCGGTGCCCGCGATGCCGAAGAGGCCATTCGTCTCGCCCGCCTGGCTCGCGCCGCCGGTTGCGAACCATGGGTCAAACTCGAAGTCACGCCAGACCCTTACTACCTGCTGCCCGACCCGATTGAAACATTGAAAGCCGCGGAAGTACTGGTTAAAGACGGCTTCAACGTTCTGCCCTACATCAACGCCGATCCCGTGCTGGCCAAACACCTGCAGGAGGTCGGTGTCGCCACGGTCATGCCGCTCGGTGCGCCCATCGGCACTAACAAGGGGCTGAAAACCCGTGACAACGTCGCCATCATCATCGAACAGGCGATTGTCCCCGTTGTCGTCGATGCCGGACTCGGTGCGCCGTCGCACGCTGCCGAAGCCATGGAACTCGGTGCCGATGCGGTACTGGTCAACACCGCCATGGCGGTTGCCGGTAATCCGACCCTGATGGCCGAAGCCTTTGGCAAGGCCGTTGAAGCCGGACGCCAAGGATATTTGGCCGGACTCGGCAAACAACGCAACCAGGCCGAAGCATCCAGCCCCCTCACCGGCTTCTTGCGGGAGGAATAATCATGAGTTTCGCCGACGAAATACTCAAATATCCGGCTGAACAGATTCACGAACAGATGGCCAACACCAGAGGTCTGCGCGTTGAACAAGCTCTGGATGCCGAACGCCTGACGCCGCAAGATTACCTCGCCCTGCTGTCGCCTGCCGCACTCGACTATCTCGAGCCCATGGCCCAGCGCGCCCATCAGGTGACCCGCCAGCGTTTCGGCAACATCATCCAGTTGTACACGCCGCTCTATCTGTCCAACGAGTGCAGCAACGGCTGTAAGTACTGTGGATTCAACGCCAGCAACAAGATTCCGCGTGCCACCCTGACCTTTGACCAGATCGAGAAAGAGGCACAGATTATTCACGATTATGGCTTTCGTGCCATCCTGCTGCTCACCGGAGAACACAGCAAAATGGACGACAACAGCTATCTGGCGCAAGCCGTCGAACGGATCAAGCCGTTGTTCAGCTCCATCAGTATCGAGGTCTACCCCATGGACACCGATGGCTACCAAAAAATGGTTGCCGCCGGGGTGGATGGACTGACCCTGTATCAAGAAACCTACGCTCCAGTGCTCTACGAGCAACTGCACCCTTATGGAAAAAAGCGTGATTACCGCTACCGCCTCGAAGCGCCGGACCGCGCCGGCGAAGCCGGACTGCGCCGCATCGGCGTCGGTGCCCTGCTCGGCCTCGGTCCATTTGAGAGCGAAGCGTTCTACACCGGCCTGCACGCCTATTATCTGGCGCATCGCTACTGGCGCAGCCATGTCAGCATCTCGTTCCCGCGCATCCGCCCGGCCGACGGCGGCTTTGCCCCGATCAATCCGGTCAACGACAAACAACTGGTGCAGGCGGTGTGTGCGTCACGCCTGCTGATTCCGGATGCGGCACTGTTCCTCTCCACCCGCGAAAGCTCGCAATTTCGCGACAGCCTCATGCCGCTCGGCATCACGCACATGAGCGCCGGGTCGTGCACCGCCCCCGGTGGTCATGCCGATGAAGGGAAGAACAAAGAGCAGTTTGTCATTGATGATGACCGCAGTCCCGAACAGATGAGTGAAGTGATCCGCGCCAAAGGCTACGAAGCGGTGTGGAAAGACTGGGACACCGCCTTCCTCAATGCTTCGTCCATGTAACCATGGCCGTTGATTTTTCCCTGTACCTGATCAGTGACCGCCGCCAAACCGGCGGTCGTGATCTTCTTGAGGTCATTGAAGCCGCACTGAGCGGCGGCGTACAAGCCGTGCAATTGCGTGAAAAAGATCTTTCAACTCGAGAGCTTTTCACCATGGGCTGCGCGCTGCGCAAGCTGACCCAGCGCTACCAGGCCACCTTGTTGATCAACGACCGCATTGACATTGCCCTGGCCGTCGACGCGGATGGCGTACACCTCACTGAGCAATCGCTGGAGGTGGAGGTTGCCCGCCGCTTACTCGGCCCCGACAAACTGATCGGCGTCTCCACCCATCATGTTGACAGGGCCGTGGCGGTGGAGCAACAGGGCGCTGATTTCATCACCTTCAGTCCCATCTATGCCACACCATCCAAGGCCGCCTATGGTGCCCCCCAAGGACTCGACAAACTGCGGAACCTCTGTCGCCAGGTCAGTCTGCCGGTGATCGCCCTGGGTGGAATCAACGCGCAACGCCGCCAGGCGGTATTGGCCGCCGGAGCCAGCGGCTGCGCCGTGATCTCGGCAATTCTTACCGCCAACGACCCCTGCCAGGCGGCAAAGACACTGCGCTTCTGATCATTTTGCAACGCTCTGCAGCGCAATGATCAGGCTATCTTTTTCGCTGCCACAGTGCGACAATGACGCTCCTGAACCCCTTTGTTCTCAGCCCAAGAGACCTTCCCCGTGGAGACCCGGATGAAAAAAAATAAAGTGATTGTTGTCGGAGCCGGTGCTGCGGGCATGATGGCCGCCGGGCAAGCCGCGCTGGCCGGAGCCGAAACCATCCTCATTGAAAAAATGCGCCGCCCCGGACTCAAGCTGGCCATCACCGGCAAAGGACGCTGCAACCTGACCAATAGTGCAGAGATCCCGGAGTTCATTGGTCATTTCGGTAGAAACGGTCGTTTTCTGCGCCAATCGTTTCACCGCTTTTTCAACACCGAGTTGTGTGATTTTTTCAAGAAGCAAGGTCTCAAGCTCACCACCGAACGGGGGGGACGGGTGTTTCCCAGCGACGGCAAGGCCCAGCATGTCGTCACGGTCATGACCGACTGGCTCAAGCAGTGCGGTGTCAAAATCATCCGCGATGCCCCGGTTGACCATCTGATTGTCGATGACGGCGTGATACGCGGTGTCGGCTATGGCTCACGCAAACTGCTCGGCGATGCTGTGATTCTCGCCACGGGTGGAGCCTCTTATCCCGCCACCGGCTCCAGCGGCGACGGCTATGCACTAGTGGAGCCGCTCGGCCACACCATTGAAACCATCCGCCCGGCCCTGGTGCCCCTGATTGCCGAACCCGAGATCTGCGGACGGATGGATGGCCTGAATTTGCGCAATATCAACGCCAGCTTGTATGTCGGCGGTAAAAAGGCCGCTCAGGATTTTGGCGAGCTGGTGTTCCACAAACACGGCGTCACTGGTCCAGTCATCCTGACCCTGAGTCTTCAAGCCGTCGATGCATTGCGTGCAGACAAAGCCGTGGAACTGGTGCTCGATCTGAAACCTGCCCTTGACGATAAAAAGCTTGATGCCCGCCTGCTGCGCGACTTTGCCAAACGGAACAAAGAGGAGCTTTCGAGCATTCTGCGCGGACTTCTGCCCAGAGAGATGGTCGAAGTGTGCCTTGACCTCACCGGCATTTCACCGCAACGCCTCGGTCAGGACGTCACCGCTGATGAACGCAAACGACTGCGGGTGTGGCTGAAGAACTTCCGCCTCACGGTCACTGACCACCGCCCGTTTAAAGAAGCGATCGTCACCGCCGGCGGCATCCGCCTCAAAGAGGTGGATCCACGCACCATGGAATCGCGCAAAGTCAAAGGTCTGTATCTGATCGGCGAACTGCTCGACCTTCAGGCCGACACCGGCGGCTACAACCTTCAGGCCGCCTTTTCAACCGGCTTTGTCGCCGGCCAGAGCGCGGCAGCGGTTGAAACGACTTAAACCTACAGTCCCCACACCGCCATCATCGGTCCTGTTTGCCGACCATGTTGACCATTAATCCTGCCAATCCCCATCTTTAGAAAAAACTGGGAATAGCCGTTCTAATTGACTATGATGGGCAGATCGGTTTTCGATCAGCCCCCAGTGTTTCGACGACTCCCGCGACAGGATTGCTATGTACAAAGACTATTTCGGTCTCAAAGACAAACCCTTCTCCATTGCACCGGATCCCCAATATCTTTACATGAGTGAACGCCACCGCGAAGCGCTGGCCCACTTGATCTACGGCCTGCAGTCTGACGGCGGCTTCGTCCTGCTCACCGGTGAGGTCGGCACCGGCAAAACCACGGTGTGCCGCTGTCTGCTCGAGCAGGTGCCCGAGGACGCCGAGATCGCCTTTGTGCTCAATCCCAAAGTGACCGCCGTCGAGCTGTTGGCGACGATCTGCGATGAGCTGGGCATCCGCTATCCACAAGACAACCAGAGCATCAAGGTGTTTGTCGACGGCATTAACCAATATCTGCTCGACACCCACGCCAAGGGCCGCAAGACGGTGTTGATCATTGACGAGGCGCAAAACCTGTCCGTCGATGTTCTGGAACAGATTCGTCTGCTGACCAATCTGGAAACCAACACCCAAAAGCTCCTTCAAGTCATTATGCTCGGTCAGCCGGAACTCAAGGCCATGCTCGAGCGTCCTGAGCTGCGCCAGTTGGCGCAACGTATTACCGCCCGCTACCACCTTGAGCCGCTGTCACAGCAGGAGATGGTTGGTTACATCAGCCACCGTCTCAAGGTCGCCGGAGTGGAACGCCCCCTGTTCCCGGCCGCCACCATCCGCAAACTGTACCGTCTCAGTGGCGGTGTGCCACGCCTGATCAACCTGTTATGCGACCGCGCCCTGCTCGGTGCCTATGTCAAAGAACAGAACACGGTCAGCCATAAACTCATGGCCATCACAGCACGCGAAGTGTTCGGCGATCCATCCGCAGATGGCCACCAGCAAAAATCAGCACTGCGCTGGAACTGGATTCTCGGCAGCTTGGCTCTGGCCAGTGTTGCCGCAGTCGCAGCCACGACATGGAATCCCGGCCAAGACACGGCACCAGCGCCCCGGCAGCCCATGGCCCCGGCCCAGGTGGTCGAGCAAACCGTTGTCGAACTGCCGGCGGTTACGGCATCCCCGGCACAGCCGGAAACATCTGAAGTTGATGTTCTTGCCTGGCCCAGCCATATCCCCCTGACTCAAAGTCAGCAGATGGCCTACCAGACCCTGTTCCGCGTCTGGGGACACGACTTTGCGCCAGAACAGATGCTTGCCGGAGATTATGCCCTGCAACAGGGCCTGCGTTTTCTCAACAAACGCGGCAGCCTCGGCAGCCTGCGCCAGTTGAACCGACCGGCGATCCTCACCTTGCAGGACCAACATGGCCAACGCTTCTTCGCCACCCTGACCGGCCTCAATGCTGATGTGGCCACTTTTGTCATCGGCGACCAGATCCACACCGTCGCCACCAGTGACCTGATGGAACAGTGGTACGGCGAATTCACCCTGCTGTGGCAACCGCCCAGTGCCTACAGCGGAGCGGTTCCCCCCGATGAAGAGGGCCCGATGGTGTTGTGGCTGGAACAACAACTGGCGCACCTGATGCAACGCGAGCCACGGCCCGATGCAACCCTGCGCCTCAATGGTTTACTGCTCGACGAACTGCAGCAGTTCCAGCAATCCGAAGGTCTGGCGGCCGATGGCATTATCGGCCCCATCACCCTGATCCACCTTAACAATCATCTCGCCGTTCAGCACCCGCAACTGACGGCGCCTACGGAGGGCTAACCGACCATGTCTTTCATTCTCGAAGCCCTGAAGAAGTCGGAAAAAAATCGCCAGGAAAACACCACCCCGACTCTGGACAGTCAACACGACTCTGCGTCGCCCGCACCGCGCAAGCGTCCGATCTGGCCGCTGGTGCTGGTCGTGGTTCTAGTGCTCAATGCCGCAATTCTGTTGTGGCTGTTCGGTCCATGGAGCAGCGCTAAAGCTCCAGAGGTTGCAACAGCTCCAAAAACAGAAACTGCTGTTGAGACTCCGGTACAAACCGCAGTCGTAGAACCAAAGGCACCCATCACACCACCGGTCCCCGAGCCTGCGGTGCAACAACCGGCCCCGACAACTCCTGCTACAACGGTTATGCCGGAACCACAGGTCGCGGTAACAGAAACACCGATCACAACCCCGCCGACGGAAGAGCCCGTCGTACAGAGCGTTGTGACCACAAAGCCCGTGGCCGGAGTGGCGCAATCGGTTCCACAACCGGCCCCACAATCGGCTCCAGTACAAAAACCCGCACCACAAGCTGTTGTCACCACACCTGAGCCGCCGCAGCCTGAACAAACGGCTGAAGTTGCCAAGCCGATCGCTCAGCCCGTGGCGGCACCACAGCCTCCGGCGCGCAAGATCTTGGCCTTAACCGAACTGCCCGGCAGCATTCAGCAACAACTGCCCCGCTTGCACATGTCGGTTCATGCCTTTACCGGCGACCAGAGCACCAGCCTGATTCGCCTCAATGATCGCATCATGCGCGCAGGCAGCATGCTGGAAAACCGCTACCGTCTTGAGGAGATCACCACAGACGGTGCCATCTTCAGTTACCAAGGCTATTATTTCCTGGTTCCGCGTCGCGGAGCCTGACCCTCTCTAAAAAATCCTGTTGCCGAACCGTCTATTGACAACTCGGCAACAGGATTTTCTTTTTGTTTCACATTCCGCAACAGACTTAATCTTTTCCCGTCAACAGTCGAAACAGTAGATGTACAACACGTAGAAACACCTCTTTCTCTTACCAGCGAAAGGAGCAAGCGATGCGATCTTTGCGCTCCATCCTGCTGCTGTTCTTTGTCCTCATCTGTGCGATTCCGGCTCAGGCGGACTGGTCTCTATGGCAGGAATACACCACCATCAGCGCCGAAGAAAAACCGTTTATCACCCTTGAGGTACGCAACTTTTACTCACGCAACTGGCCGCCGCGCGCCCAATGGCGCGCCACTAACCGGTCCAAGCAAACCCTCTATTGTGCCCAACTCGGCAAACGCGTATACATCCTCAGCCATGGCCGCAAGGAGATCAAAGGCCCACAAGGTTGCCGGACCCTGGCTTCCGGTGAAACCGCTGTTTTCCTCAACGACACTGTCGGTCGCAACGGCGACCGCATCCATCAGATGTCGATGGACGTGTTCAGCTTTGATCTTGAGAAGGGCAAAAACCGCCAGCAGGTGCCGTTGTAATCACCACCTTGCTATAGGGTAAAATGATTTTTCTTTACCCTGCCCAACCATGATGTTATGTGTCGATATCACAGCTATTTTTGATCACACGGAGTGCTCTCATGGAAGCGTATTTGGCCCAGAGCGACATCATTAATCATCACCATCCGGCCATTCAAGCCAAGGCTGCCGCATTGCGCATTGACAACGATAATGAGCAAACGGCCAAAAACTGCTTTGAGTTTGTCCGTGACACCATCAAGCACAGCTGGGATTACCGTCTGGGACCGGTCACCTGCATCGCCTCCGATGTGCTGGAGCACGGCACCGGCTACTGTTACGCCAAAAGCCACCTGCTGGTCGCTCTGCTGCGCGCCAACGCCATTCCAGCAGCCCTGTGCTACCAACGGCTGATCCTTGATGAAACACAGCAACCTGTCTCATTCTGCTTGCATGGCCTGACTGCGGTATGGCTGGACCACGACGGCTGGTATCGGATCGACCCACGCGGTAACAAGCCCGGCGTTGATGCTCAGTTCTGCCCACCCGTCGAGCAACTGGCTTTTCCCACTGTTACCGGTGGCGAATACGATCTACCACAGCGCCATGCCGAACCGTTGCCTGAGGTGGTCAAGGTGTTAACCCGCTACCGGACGGTCGAGGAGGTCTATCATAACCTGCCCGACATCACGCAGACAGGCTGTTGAAATGCCCTCGGTCGTGGCTTTTTCAACATCCTGACAACAGCATTGACCGTGCCTCCCGAACCTGCTACTCTGCGCGCTATGAAAACACACACGATGACATTACAGCGATGGTGGTGGCGCTCAGCCTTTATGGACTGATCGCGTGCCTTTCGCTTTTTTGACATCACAGACTGCGCCGGGCACGGCGCGGCAACAATGAAATCACACAAGCCGCGATGATCGTATCGCGGCTTGTTTTGTTTTTGGACCTTTTACTGAACGATAAAACTACTTTCACCACAAGGACAACACCATGCGCATTCTATCCGGTATCCAGCCGTCCGGTTCCCTGCATCTGGGTAACTACTTCGGCATGATGAAAAAGATGATCGACTATCAGGAACAGGGCGAACTGTTCTGTTTCATCGCCAACTACCACGCCATGACCAGCGTCTCCGACGGCAAAGCCCTGGCCAAAGGCACTCTGGAGGCAGCCGCTAACTTTCTCGCTCTGGGCATGGACCCGGAGCGCAGCACCTTCTGGGTGCAGTCCGACGTGCCTGAAGTGCAGGAGCTGGCCTGGTTTCTGTCCAACTTCACCCCCATGGGCCTGCTCGAGCGCTGCCACAGCTACAAGGATAAAATCGCCAAAGGGATTGCCGCTAACCACGGCCTGTTTGCCTATCCGGTGCTGATGAGTGCCGACATCCTCATTTTCAACAGTGACAAAGTGCCGGTTGGTAAAGACCAGAAGCAGCACGTGGAAGTCACCCGCGACATCGCCGCCAAGGTCAACAACGAATACGGCGAGATCTTCACCCTGCCCGAGCCGGACATCGACGATGACGTGGCCACAGTTCCCGGCCTCGACGGCCAGAAGATGAGCAAAAGCTACGGCAATACCATCGACCTGTTCCAAACTGAAAAGCAACTGCGCAAGCAGATCATGCGCATCGTCACCGACCCGACCCCGGTGGAAGATCCTAAAGATCCGGACACCTGCAACGTGTTCCAGATCTACCGCCTGTTCCTCGACAAAGAGCAGCAGGACGCCCTGCGCCAGCGCTATCTGGCTGGCGGTCTCGGCTACGGCGATGTGAAGCAGGAACTGTTCGAGACGGTACGCGACTATTTCACCCCGTTCACTGAACGGCGCAATGCGATTCTCGAAGATAAGGAAACCCTGCACAAAACCCTGGAGATGGGCGCGCAGAAAGCGCGTTATGCCGCCTCCAAGGTGATGCGCAAGATCCGCAAAAAATCAGGTATTGCTTACTAGCAATTCGACACATTGAAATTCAAAAGCGGGAAATCGAAAATCGATTTTCCGCTTTTTTTATACCAATCGCCGTTGAAGGAAAGAACCAGATATATCTATAGACAAATTTAAGTCGATTTTGTAAGGTTTCAACTTATTAATATTTAACATGAAATTTTAAAAATCGGCTGAATACACCTCTAGCTGACTCAAATACTCTCTTCACACCTATCAGGGAAATACGTCATCGGGAGACTTAAAATGCTTAGACTGTTTATCGCTCTTCTATTTATAACAGCAGCTTTTCCTGCCTATGCAGATGTAGACTACTATTTCAGTGATGACAGTTCCGCAATGGTTTTCAACCGGATTGATAAGGCGCTTGAACACCCCCCTAACCGTTTCGGCAAAACCCTCCGGTATGTTATTGATGGCAACACCATCAGCATTTACCTGATCACGTCTGACGTGTTGTTTATCCCTGAAACCATTGACCTGCAGAACGACCCCGCGGCCTCTCAAAAACTAAACCATCTGCTCAAACAGCAGGCACAACTGTTTGGCGAAATCACCTGCACCGGAACCAGCCTTTATCGTACCAACGTGGCATGGAACAATCAGTATGATCAAGGCCCTTTGCTCAATATCAATGAATTTCTTCACCAGGTTGTCGAAGAACGCAACCATGCTGTTCTAGAACTTTCTCTGCGTCTCCCAGAAGAAAACAAACTGAAAGAAGCGGATCTGCTTAGTGTCGCGTTCCGAGTGCCATCCTTTTTCAGAACATCCGAAGCCCTTCAAGAAACCTACAGACAATTAAACGTCACTGAAGCAGACCTGCTGGACGAAACACACCGGATTAAAATTAATCAGCTCATTGACCGTGCCGAAAAACTCAGTGACGACATTGCAACATCACTGGTTGAGCAACGGAATGAGTACATCCAATACAACAAACAGCTCTCCGAAACAGACATCATGGGAGAACTTGACAAGCTGGCCACCTGGAGTCGTGGGTTCGCCAACGATGTCCGCAACCGAAGAGATGTTGTCCTTGCCGAGTATTATGAGAACAACCGTGCTGCGTACAAAAAGAACAAGGAGATGTTCCTGCACACGTTCGGCTTCGGTAACAGCGACGAAGATATGTTTGATCAGGCCATGGCCTTAACCGCCGATGCCGGGTATATCATTGCCGGTGAGAGTTCTCTCAACGGCTCGACCCAGCCTCTGTTGCTCAAATTCAACGCCAATAACCACCTGCAATGGCAAAAACTGCTGCCGGGCACTGAAGGTGTCGATATCCATTCCAGGGCCATTGTTGAAACACAAACACACGATCTGCTGACAGCCCTGCTCCAGACAGCCAACGGCAATCAAACCAGCTCCGTGGCCAAGCTCAGCTCAACGGGCGTGTTGCTCTGGCAAAAAGATTTCCCCAATGTCATCCTCAATATCGTTGCCGAAGACAACAACGGCAACTACTACGCCGGTGGCCGCACTCACACGCAACAAACGCAAGACCGCGATGCCGTTCTGATCAAGCTTTCCCCATCCGGCACGGTCCTCTGGCAAAAAACCATCGGCGGCTCAGCAAACAAAGATACCCTCGCCGGCATCACCGCACTCGACAACGGCAACCTCTTGTTATGCGGTTATGGCACCAAACCGGGCACAGACATCAGCCGCGGTTTTCTAGCTGAGATTGATGGCGACGGGCAATTTCGCTGGACACAATATTGTGCAGACAGCGGCACCCTCTTTATCAAAGCGCTCAAAGCTGCGGACGGATCAATCATCACCGCTGGAGAAATCATCGGCGACTCAATCAATCAAGCCATTGCCGTCAAAGCCGATGCATCGGGCAACGTGTTATGGCAAAAGATTCTCTTTGAAAACCTCACGGACCAGAGTTCTCACGTCAATGACCTGGCCCTGATCAACGACGAAGCGATCATCGCCGGAGACGCCATGCAGCTCGCCTACCTCTGCCGTCTGGACAACGAAGGCAACCAGAAATGGATCAACCCGCTGGGTGACACGAATCAAAGCGATTCATTCAGCGCTGTGAAAATCAACAACGACGGCCAAATTATCGCGTCAGGGACCACGGCAACCTACTCCGCTCCAGGCAGCAGTGCCTTGTGGGTGTTGCCCTTTTCACAGGATGGCAAATTTCAGTAACCCAGAGGCAAACCTCCTTGTGCAATAGCAAAGCGGGAAATCATCCAATTGATTTCCCGCTTTATTTGTCTCAAGCGTTCTCTTGAGCTAAAACGCCTACAAATTCATCTTGCGAATCCGCACTTCAATCTCTTGATCCTCTTTCAGCAGTTCGACAAGCTCCGAGGTATCCGTTTGGCCATAATGGTACGGATAGAGGATTTCCGGCTTAAACATGCGCGCCGCATCCGCGACCATGGCCGGGGTCATGGTGTAGGGCAGATTCATCGGCAGAAACGCCACGGCAATCTCCTTTAAATCCTTCATCTCGGCAATGTTCTCGGTATCGCCGCCGATATAGATTTTTTTATCGCCAAAGGTCAGCACATAGCCGTTGCCCCGCCCTTTGGGATGATAGGGCACACCCGGGCTACGCATGTGAACGTTGTTGTAGGCCGGAACCGCTTCGATCTTAAGGCCCTTGGCCTGTTTGACATCGCCATTATGCATGACCATGCCGCCACTCACCTGTTCAGCGCACACCTCGGTCAGGACCACCTCGGTATCCGGAGTGCGAAGGGCGTCCACAGCCTTGGTATCCAGGTGATCACGATGTTCATGAGTAATGAGAATCAGGTCCGCCTTGGGCAAATGACTGTAATCGGCCAGATATGTCCACGGGTCGATGTGAATGGTTTGGTCAGCAAACGTCAGCATCAGCGTGGCATGGCCAATAAAGGTGATCTCCACCGGCCCGGCGCTGGTGTCAATGGTATCGTGTTCAAACTGCTGTGCTGCCGCTGTCCAGCCAAACAGACAACACAACAACAGTGTCAGAAAAATACGCGTTTTCATGATGTCTATCCTTTCGCAAAAGCGTTGTTGTCATGACACTGCAAGCATAACAGATATCAATCACGTGTGAATTGTGCCTCCCCCTACCATCCATGCAAATGCCTGCTATTATTATTGTTACTGAGCGATTGGAAACGACCTGTCCAGGAGGAACACCATGAACAGCCGCTTTATTTTCAGTTGGAAAACCCTGCAACGCACCTGGAGCGACTGGCGCGGCAGCGACGGCCTGCCCGGCATCTCGCCGGATCTGCCCGAAGAGGAAAGAGACACCGTCACAAAACTGCTCAACGAATGTGTTGCCGCCCGTCATGGCGCGGTTACCGCGCGCCAGCATGCCGCCGGTATCGGTGAGCTGTACCTGACTCTCAATGCTACGGGAAGACGCCATTTTCTCGAAATTCTCGCCGATCAATTTGCCGTCGATCAGGATCAGGTGCGCGAGGTGTCCCACCGCCTGGCGCACAGCGACGATGACGAAACCTTCCGTCAGCAGGTGCTGGAGTTACGCGAAGCCCTGATCTCTCCACGCCAGCAACTGCTGCAACAGTTTAATGCTCTGCCCCAAGGGGTGAAATTTCTCATCGACATGCGCGCCGAATTGTTGGGATTTCTCCACGATTCCCCCAACCTCAAACGGCTCGACTACGACCTGCAACAACTGCTCGCCACCTGGTTTGACGTTGGATTTTTGCGCGTCAAACAACTCGACTGGCAAAGCCCGGCCGCCCTGCTGGAAAAGCTGATGGCCTACGAAGCCGTCCACGCCATCAGCTCGTGGCGTGACATGCGCCACCGCCTCGAATGGGATCGCCAGTGTTATGCCTTCTTCCACCCGGTGCTGCCCGGCGAGCCGCTGATCTTTATCGAAGTCGCACTGGTTAAAGGTCTAGCGTCCAGCATCCAGAGCCTGCTCGATGATCAGCGCGAAGATATCGATCCGCAACAAGCCGACACCGCCATCTTCTACTCCATCTCCAATGCCCAGACAGGACTTAAAGGAATCAGCTTCGGGCCGTTTCTGATCAAGAAAGTAGTCGATTCACTCAGCCACAGTCTGCCCAACCTGAAGACCTTTTCCACCCTGTCGCCAATCCCCGGCTTCCGCCGCTGGCTGGAAAAACGGCTGGCCGATAACGGCTCAGCGCACGATAAAGATTCCTTTGCCACAGTGTTGGCCGAAGCCGCCCAACTGCTTGACGTCGAACCCACGTTAGCCCATGTCATCGATGATCCGCGCTGGCTGGAGAATTCAGAAGTCTGCGATCTGCTCAAAGAACCGCTGCTCACCCTGTGCGCCCGCTATCTGCACGAGCGCCGCGAGCGCGACAGTGCGCCCCTCGACCCGGTGGCCCGCTTCCACCTCGGCAACGGTGCGCGGATTGAACAACTCAACTGGCTAGGGGATGTGTCCAGCAAAGGGATGCGTGAATCGTGTGGCCTGATGATCAATTACCTCTATGCATTGGATGACATCAAGGACAACATTGAAGCCTATTCGCAGGAGAAACAGATTGCCGCAGCCCCGCGCATCCGCAAGCTGATCAGCGAGCATGAACCAAAACTAGGGCCTTTATCCGGGCTGCGAAAGTGGGGAAATCGTAAGGGGAAGGGCTCGGCTTAACCACGGAGGCACTGAGACACGGAGAAAAGCAAAGCGGGGAATCAAGATTATTGATTCCCCGCTCGTTTATTTAAGGTGGTGGTCAGCGTTCCTTTATGTCATGTACAAAATATGGCAAATCAAGACCTGCCCCCCACTGCTCTTACGTCAACCGTAGATTTGACCCCTTTGGCTTTTTTATTGATAATTTTAAATGCCTAACGCCTTGCTAAGATGCGTAAAATGCTTGGCTATAATTAGCGACGAAGGAGCGTAAGCCAAGCATTTTACGTCCTTTTGAGCAATTTGTTAGGTGTACTTTTCCACGATATTTCTCAACTCTTTAAGAGAGTATGGGGGAAGCCGAGTATGAGCAATTCGATGGCATGTTGGGCACAGCGAAATAAGGTCCTCAATTCTTGTGTTTCTT
This sequence comes from Desulfuromonas acetoxidans DSM 684, assembly GCF_000167355.1. NCBI lineage: Bacteria > Pseudomonadati > Thermodesulfobacteriota > Desulfuromonadia > Desulfuromonadales > Desulfuromonadaceae > Desulfuromonas > Desulfuromonas acetoxidans. The sequence goes on along the minus strand of NZ_AAEW02000012.1, from coordinate 36,097 downwards.
TTACCTAAATTTATTGGGTTCAAATGATGGCAATCGATAACGTACTTGTCATTGACAAAGTATTGATTTTTACATGATTGGCAAGTGTAATTATCCTTTTTCTTTCGCGCATCAGCTAATTTTCTATCTCTAGTGCTCGTCATTCTACTGGAGTCTTTTCTATACCCTTCTTCGGCTTCGATAGAGTCAGGATCAAGGTATTTAGGTTTCTCCTGTCCTTCATTCTCCAAATATATACGCTCAAATCCGCCGTTACCTTTTTCAACAAAAGAGGTCCAGTTTGTGTTTGTTTTTAGAGCCAGTTTTAAGTTTTTTATGAAAATTCGGTAGCGCGGATACTTCTTGCCTTGGCGCTCAGTATACTCTTCTGCATTTTTGCCTACAAACTCACCAATATAGACATTATTCCCAGAGTTTGTTTGGTGAAATACGATTACATAATCGTCGACCCTATCTTTTGATACAACCCAACAACCTGTCGATGAAATGCCATCATTCTCGATTGAGAAATTGTGCCCTTTTGTTTTGACTGCAACAGCAGTAGAGCCTTTAGGTAAAATATCTAAATATGAATCCATTACGACTCCATGTGAGTACACTTAACGGTTCATGATAACCGGCGGCGACGAACTGCTTGCCGACCACCGCAATTTTAGATTTTGCTTTTCAATTTAGCACAGACGTATTTTCCGTCCGGTTGATCTACTATTATTCTAATCACTTTAACAAAGAGGACTCCTCCCTGTCATAATCACTGTAATTCGGACAGTGAACCTACGAGCGTGATCCTGGCAGATCCGCTAATTTCTATCATGATCAAGGAGGAGCCCAATGAAGACTATCACATCACCGGCACAAACGAATCAGCCTGTTGCCATTTTGGCTTTTGATGTCAGCAAAAAATATCTGAACATGGCAACCGGAATCAGCGGTCAGCTAACCGATCACGAGTTTCGTAATTCGACGCCGGAGATTGAGAAACATCTCAACAGATGGACACAACGCGCACATATGGCCGGATATTCTGAAATTCTTGTCGTTTGTGAGCCGACAGGCTGTTATCACATCAGCCTACTGGCCACGGCCCATCGCCTTGGCTTGAAGACAGCCTGGGTTTCTGGCGAGGCTGTTTTTAAAATGCGTGCTATCGAGACCAACGATTCAGGAAAAACAGATCTCAAGGACCCTCATGTCATACATACGCTTGCGAGCATGGGGAAGACCCTTATTTGTCGTCATTATGATGAAACGTATGCTCTGTTGCGGCAGTGGCACGCTCTTTACGAGCAGGCCGATATCGAATCTGTGCGCACCAAATGTCTTCTCGCGAGCCAGCTGAAAGTGCTGTTTCCCGATTATGACTTCCAGAAAGATTTTCTTTATACGCGATCAGGAGTAGCTTTAATCGAACTTTATGGAGCCAATCCACAACAGATAACTAAAGACGGCAAGGATCGCTTTTGTCAACAGATGAAACAGGCGGTATCTCGAATGCGCCAAAGGACCTTGGACAAGCTTTTCAGTCAAGCTCAGAGTTCGGTCAAAAACCAGAGAGGTTCGCGTTTAGTCGATATTCAACAGTGGCGGTTCCGGCAACTATGGGACGATTGCCAGCGGCACCAGGCTCGCAAAGAGGAAGCCAGACAACAAATGGAAAACCTTTATCAGGAGCTTTGCCAGTTTGACCCGCATTTGCCTCAACAGCAACCAGGCGTTATTTCCACTTTCCATCTGGCGCGCATTGTTGCTGAAACGGGTCCCGTCAGAGATTTTGAGACTCTACGCAAATTCATGCGCTATGCTGGTCTGAACCTGCGGGAAAAACAGAGCGGAACCTATCGCGGCAAAAACAAACTAAGTAAGAAAGGGCGCAGGTTGCTACGCAAGGTTCTTGGCCTGATCGTTCTTCCTCTGGTGAAAAGAACCGGACTTTACGGAGCTTATTACCACAATAAAAAAGCTCACGGCATGTCTGGCACTAAGGCAATGACAGCAGTGATGAGGAAATTTCTGAAGTTATTCTACGGCTGGTACAAATCCGGTGGTCACTTTGATCGCAACCGTGTCTTTGCTTGTGAAAGCCAATATCTGAGCGCTGCCTGAGTATGACAACTGCATTCTGCAATTAAGAGAACACCCTTCGCGTCGAGATGGCCGCAAACTAATTGTCACTGCAAACGCAGATGATCTGGTTGATCGTTACCGCCACTCGATGCGAGGACCGCTTACAACATGGCCAATAAGGTAGACCTGCTCTCAAACTGAAGAGCCGAAGAGACATTATCGCCAGTTTTAAGCACCCATAGCTCAGAAAAAGGGAGAACTATGTCTTCTATTGTGAAAGATCGCTTGATTTGTCTAAAGACATTTTACTATTGGCGTTAACAGGAGTATTAATCGTTACTCTGATCTTAACCGTCAAAGTGGAAAATCAAGTGCTGGAGAAATATCACTGGTATGAGCAAATCATCGATCTTTGGGAGAATCCCCTGTCCATAACCGACATGGATATGAACTGGACATTCGTCAATAAAACAGTTGAAGATTTGCTCAAGAAAAAACGTTCCGAGGTACTTGGTCAACAATGCAGTAATTGGGGAGCGAATATCTGTAACACCGACAACTGCGGAGTCATCTGCCTGCGCAAAGGAAAGCCCAAATCATTCTTTAATCAGTGGGACATGGATTTTCGCGTAAATACACATTATCTGACAAACCGAAAAGGCGAAAAGATCGGTCACGCGGAGATTGTCACAAATATTCACGCCCAAAAGCAATTGAGTCAATTGTTGAAAAGCACTCGCCAAGCAGCAGCAAGTGTCGCATCTGGTTCAAATGAACTGACAAATTCCGCGCAGACTTTATCAGCCGGGACAACAGAGCAGGCGGCATCGATTGAAGAGATCAGCGCTTCATTAAATGAAGTCGAGAACCAAACAAAGACGAATAGCGATAACGCGGAACAGGCGAAAAAATTATCCAATGAGACCAGAGAAACCGTTCAACGAGGTAACCGGCAGATGGAAGTTTTGGTCGAATCCGTAAAAAATATAAATGATACCAGTTCTGAGGTAAGCAAAGTAATTAAAGTCATTGATGAAATCGCATTCCAAACAAATTTATTAGCGCTAAACGCCGCGATTGAAGCCGCCAGAGCGGGAAAGTACGGAAAAGGGTTCGCGGTTGTCGCTGAAGAAGTTCGCGCCTTAGCTGGGCGTAGCGGGGAGGCGGCCCAGGAGACCGCTCAACTAATTGAAAAATCCATTAAAGGCGTTGAGGCGGGAGTGCAAAATGCCCATGAAACAGCCTTGATTTTGAATGAAATTGTCTCCTCAATGGATAAAATGAACGATCTCGTCAGTGAGATCTCCGGCAGTTCAAATGAGCAAAACTCCAGTATGAAGGAAATCAGCAACGGTTTGTCTCAAGTAAATACTGTTGTCCAGCAAAACGCGTCAATTTCCGAAGAAAACGCTTCCGCTTCAGAGGAACTGAAGTTTCAGGTTAATCGGCTATTAAAACTGACCGAAGGAATTTCCGTTACGGAAGATATTGGCGAAGAACAAACCGAACCGGAAGGAACGGTTACGGCATCTGAAGCGCCATTAGAAAGCCCTGTGAAACAATTTGAAAGTGAAAGCGGTTCCCGCAGCGTCATATCGCTGGATGATGATACTTTCAACAAATACTAATAGTGTTTTTTATTCATCATAACGAGGAATTCACCGGCGAAGGGAGTGTTCAAACTTCTGTGTCCTTTCGCGATTATTGCCAAAAGCAAAGGAATGGCACACGAATCCCACAGGGTCAAGAAATTTTGAATTGCAACATTTTCTCTAAAAATATTGCAATTCAAGACCTGCCCCAAGCTCCTCGTGACCCGAAGAAAGGCTAGAGACATAGTTGACATTTTGACTTCACGGAATGTCTCTCCTATTGTACAAATCAGAACTAAAATTGCCCTCCTTCAAATAGCCCATCACCCAAACCAGAGCATGTTGACCAGACCGGAGCAAAGCCACATCAGCACCATATAGTTCAGTTGCATTTTTAATACAGTACGGCTGGGAACGTGATAGCGACCGACAATGGCCAAGCCAACGCCTGACAACGGGCTGGCTCCCGTGGCAATGCCCCAGACTGTGAGATACAGAAAGGCGAGCTGGCTGGGGTTGATGACAACAGGCGCCAGAAAGGGACTCACCAGCGCAATGCTGACCACAGGATGGATGCCGAACAGCGCGACAATCATCATCACTGCGCTGAAGACGAAAAACAGCAGTGGTGAAAACCGCGAAATTTCAAACGAGAGAACATCGGGGTAGCTGGCGATGAGCGAAGAGATGCCGGTTGAAAAAACGCCCGCGGTCAGAAACAGGGCAAATTGACTGGAGATATTCTCCAGACGGGTTTCCACATAGTCTCTGGTTTTCCCCAGACGGGGCCGCTCGCGCATAAAAAGGAGCGCGCCGAAGGGAGCCATGATGGTGATAATAGTGAGAATGCTGACGGAATGAATTAAGACATGGCCGACGAGTACAGCGATTGCCAGTGCAAAAGGGATAAAGAGACTTTCCACACTTAAAGGATACCCTTCAAACTCTTCGCCGCTTTTGCGCATGGCGTCAACAAAACTGATGGCAAACATCGGCAACGTCATGATCAGCCCTGGGAGCACCGTATGCCGCCACTCCGAGCCGGGCGCGTAAGTCATGGCCACGCCGATGGCCACAAAAAACGGCGACCAGAAGGCTGCAGAACAGAAACTGCGCATCATCACCTGCGCTTGGACGGGTTTCAATTTCCCGTGACGCGCCAGGCGGTCGCCGACGACGAAAATAATGGAGATGTTGATCACCGAGCCCAACAGATGGCTGGTGAGCAGTGTTGACAAAACCCCTTTTCTTCCACGCGGCTGCGTGCTGTCCGGAACCAGCGGATTGGTAAGGGAGAGAAACGACACCGCAACAAACATCGACAGCAACGGCAGATTCTTTCCCAGCAGCGCAACCGTATCGATGGCAGTGCCCTTAAACAGAGACCAGCCGATAAGAATCATCCCCGCCGCAAGCAGCGTTGAAGACTGCTGCCGGGCTGACCGGCTGAGCTGCGGCCAGCTGATGATTATGGCCAGCCACGCCAACACGGCTGCGACAATGGGAGTGAGTGGAAATTTCAGACTTAGCAGGTAAGTGAAGGCGCTGGCACTGGCCAACCAGCCGACAGCAGCGGTTCTAGCGGTTGACCTGTTCACAGATTTTTGAGAGTCCTTCGCCATGGAGCCGCGTTTCTTTCGTGGTCAGTCTCTTACGGTATCCTGAAATATCTCAACCCGACACGTAGTGGGTCAAAGCCTTTTATTGCCACAGACAAGAGCGGACATAAGCGGACACATCAAAAACAATATCTTTGCGTTTTTAGCTTCGCGATTCCCTCCCGATAACATCGGATAAGATCCGCGATAAAAATCAAAAGATCTTTTGTGTGTCGGTGTTTTTCAGTGGGGTCGGTCTAATCCGAATGTATCGTGGCCGCTATCGTGAGGCGAATTCACTATTTTGGGCTTTGGGAAGACAAAAGGTCAAAACCTTTTTTGTCACAGACAAATGCTGACACAAGCGGACACATCAAAGACAACCTCTTTTTGTTTTAGCTTCGCGATACCCTCTCGATAAAATCGGATAAGATCCACGATGAAACTCTAAAAACAGAAGGCTTGATTTAAATCTTTATCCGAACTTATCGCGGCCTTTATCGTGAGGCGAATTCTTTGTTTTTGACTCTTAGATTACAAAAAGGTCTAAGCCTTTGTCTGCCCTTGTCTGTAGCCATACGGTCTGATCATGTTCCGCAAAAGGTCTGATAATACCGATCCCCATCTGCCGGAAGATCTTGAAACTCGGCGGTATGTTCCTGGTCTTTATAAGGCGAACGCAACACCTGGAGGAATTTCTCCACCAGCTCCGTCTTGCCGGTCTGTTCACACTCGCGGATCGCCGCCTCGACATGATGGTTTCTCGGAATCACCACCGGATTGTGCTGACGCATCCGCTGTTGCACCGTTTGTGGATCATCGCCCTGCTCGTCCAGCCGGTTGCGCCAGCGATCCCACCATACTCCGAGCTCCTGACTTACCTGCCCCGCCACCACTTCGCACGACTGCGATTTGGTCAGCCGGTCAAACGTCAGGGTGTAGTCGAAAGAATGTTCCTTGAGATGATCCAACAGCTCATCAATCAGTTGATTGTCTCCCGTCTTACATGCACTCAAGCCGAGTTTCCCCGCCATCATCTCCAGATAATGTTGCTCAAAACGTCTGGGCAATTCATCAATGATCAACTCGACCAGCTTCACCGGTTTGGTGGGGTCATCATCCAGCAACGGCAACAGGCACTCGGCAAAACGCGACATATTCCACTGCAAAATTTTCGGTTGATTGCCGAACGCATAGCGCCCCATGGCATCAATCGAGCTGTACACCGTTTGCGGATCATAGGCACCCATCATGGCACACGGCCCATAGTCGATGGTTTCGCCTGACAGTGCGGTATTGTCGGTGTTCATCACACCGTGAATAAAACCAACCCGCATCCATTCCACCACCAGTTCAATCTGCCGTTCAATCACCTGATCGAGCAGCGCGAGATACAAAACCGGTTCGCCGCCTTCCAGTTCGGGATAATGACGCTCAATCACATAGTGACAGAGCGCTTTAAGCGCCTCATGATTGCCGCGTGCCGCAAAATACTCAAACGTGCCGACGCGCAAGTGACTTGACGCCACCCGCGTCACCACCGCCCCCGGCAACGGCGTATCGCGATACACGGTTTCACCGGTGGTCACCACCGCCAGACAGCGGGTAGTCGGTACGCCGAGCGCGTGCATGGCTTCACTCATGATGAACTCACGCACCGCCGGACCAACAGCACAACGGCCGTCGCCATTACGAGAAAAAGAGGTCGGTCCGGAACCTTTCAACTGGATATCCCAGCGCTTGCCCGCTAGATCAACCACCTCTCCGAGCAGATGGGCGCGACCATCACCAAGCTGGGGAACAAAGTGACCAAATTGATGCCCGGCATAGGCGGTGGCCACGGGTTCTGATCCCGGCAACAGCTCATTGCCGGAAAAGATCGCCGCCAACGCTGTTGGATCATGCGCCAACTCCTCGCCGACCATCAACTGCTGTGCCACAGCCGAATTCCACAATAACAACTGCGGATTCGCGACCGTGGACGGTCGGATTTTTTCGTAAAAGATCTCTTTGAGCTGTAAATATGAATTGATGAAATTCATCAACGTGTCCCTTTCTCGCCCCACCACTCTTTTCAGTATGACACTGTCTTGCGTGAAAACTAGCGGCAAAACACATTTGAACGCAAACAGAAAGACTGTTAAAAACTGTGGAAAAAGCTTCTAACTATCTAATACAAATAGACTTATCAGAAGGATTTCCATCAATCTTGTCCAGCGATTCGAGCATCTGCTTGAGCTGATCACACAACAAAGACGACTCCTTGCCGGCGGATAAAACATAGCGGGCCGTGGCATAAATCCGGTTCCAGCGCGGGCGGCGCGGAAAGGTTTCTTCACTGAGGTATTTATCCAGAGTTTGGGTCCGCTCATGGCCGTTTATATCGGTATAAAGATTCCATAAACCGGATTGTCGGGCCAGATCCTTGCGATCACGGGAGGTCGCTTCCTGCCAGCAGGCCAGGCTCAGTTGCATCACCTGCACCCCCAAATGACAACGGTCAGAAGAGACCGGATCAAAAAGCCGCTCTGCCATATCGGTTCTGCTCTGTTTAGAATTCAAAACTGCCTCCCGCGCGCACCAGCACAAACCAACCACACAGATTCACACAATGCATCTTTCCTCTTCTCCTTTTTTTGTCAGACTTGGCGACACCACGCTAACAGCCCGGCGGTAATAAAGGGCAAAAAGGTACTGTTAAAAACTGTGAAAACGGCTTGTAAGTATCTGATAAATAAATATTTTAAATAGTGAACTGAACAGTCTCAAAAAGAGCGAAGGAGTCGAAAAACATCGGCCCCAAAAGGGCGACTACTCCTGCAGGCGCAGGGCGGCGAGGGCGTTTTCCAGGCGATCACGCAAGGGGGAAGGTGTGGTGCAGGCAGCAAGTACGTAGACGGCGGTATTGCTGATGGATTTCCAGCGAGGTCGGCGGGGAAAGGTGTCTTCGCCGAGATATTTGTCGAGGGTCTGGGCGCGGGTGTACCCGTTGCGGTCGGTGTAGAGTTTCCAGATACCGGATTCACGCGCCAGATCAACCTTGCCCAGATCGGTGACCTCGTACCAGTAGTCGATACTGAGTTGCATCACCTGCACGGCCAAGCGGCGGCGGTCGTTTTCGGCGCTGGTGTAGAGATTTTTTTCCACATCGGCCAGGGCCTGATCGAGGGTGCGAATTTCGTTAACCACCTCCGGGGCATCGGACTGCAAACGGGGCAGCAAGCCGTTGAGGGCATTTTCCAGTCCGCGCAGGCGTTGCTGATGGCGGTTCACGGCGGCAATAACGTTAACGGTCACGGGTGATGGTGCAGGAGCAATCTCTTGGGACACGCGCAGGATCAGGGTTTGCAATGCTTCATCTTCCAGGGTGAGCATGGTGGCAATCACATCAACCTGTTGCGTGTGGCCATCGGCCTTAACAACATCGACCCCGGTCAAGGAGCAGGCGGTGCCATTTTCATTCCCCCCCGGATGCGGGCAGCCCGACAACGTGTCGAATTTCTCCACCCAGGCCTTTGTGAACACATCTTCGAGGCCATGTCCGAGCAAGGCGTCGTCATCGACACCAAGCAGTTGGGCGGCGCTGTGGTTGTAAAAGGAGATTTCGCGGCTTTCGTTGACGGTGATGACCATGTCATCGACGCTGTCGAGCAGTTGGGCAAGTCGGCGCTGGGTCTGGCGCAGTTCAAGTTCGGTCTGCTGTCGCTGTTCCAGCTCTTTTTTCAGGCGCATGTTTTCCGCCAGGGTCTGGTAAGCGCGGCCGAGTTGCAGCTGGGTGCGCACCCGCGCCAGCAGAATATCTCGGGAAAACGGCTTGGCCACATAGTCGTTGGCTCCGGCCTGAAAGCCTTGCACGACATCGGAAACCCGGCTGCGCGCGGTGAGCATGATCACCGGCAGCTGTGCGGCGTTATAGGTGCGGCGCAGGCGCTGGCACACCTCGTAGCCGGTCATGTGCGGCATCATGATATCGAGCAGAATCAGGTCCGGGGTTTCCTCCTCGACCAGATCCAGCGCCTGTTGGCCGCTGTTGGCAATGCGCACCCGGTAGCGGGCCACGTGGAGCTGATTGACCAACACTTGCAGGTTAACGGGTTCGTCATCCACCACCAGGATGCTGAAGTCGCCCTCTTCTTGCGTTTGCGGCGGCGTGGCCTCTTCTGCCGCGTGTTCGGGCAGCAGGACACTGCTGGGCAAAGGCGCAGACAACGGTTGAAGAGTCGCGATTGAGCTTGCAGCGGTTTGCGCGGCCCACTCACTCACCGGCAGAGTAAAGCAAAACGTGCTGCCCTGGCCGAGTTGGGATTCAACGCTGAGGTCGCCGCCGTGCAGCTGCACCAGATTGCGGGTGATGGCCAGCCCGAGTCCGGCACCCTGGCTGGCGCGTCCGGCCCCGGAATCGGCTTGTTCAAACGGCTCGAAGATGGTTTTAAGGCTGTCAGCGTCGATGCCGATCCCCTGATCGCGCACGCTGAGTTCCAGCCAGCCGTTGACCTGTTGACCAGTAACGACAATCTCTCCCTGGTCGCTGAATTTGATGGCGTTGCCGATCAGGTTGTAAAAAATCTGCTGGATACGATCTTCATCGGCATGGGTACAAGGCAGCGCCGCGTCGATCTGGTTCACCAGTGTCAACTGCTTGGCCTCGGCCAGTGGAGTGAGCAATGAAAGCACCACATCGGCAACGGCTTTGACGTCCACGGCTTTAAGGTTCAGCGGCAGATCGCGGTTGCGCAGCCGGGTAAAATCGAGGATGTCATTGATCAGCGAGGTCAGGCGGCGACTGCTGCTCACTACCATGTGCAGGTTGTGGCGGGCCAGTTCGGAAAGTTGCCCGCCACTTCCGGCCAGCAGGGATTCAGCGATGCCGATAATCCCGGCCAGCGGCGTGCGCAGCTCGTGCGAGGTGTTTGCGAGGAACTCATCTTTAAGCTGGTCCATGCGCGACAGGGCGATGTTTTTCTCCTGCAATTCCACGGACAGCCGCTCGGTGGTGGTAAACGCATTGGAAAAACGCTGCGCCAGGGCCAGCGCCTGAAAGACGATGAACAGCAACATGCCGAACGGCATGAAAAACCCGGTGTTGACCACTTTGATATCGAACAGCATGTCGTTGACGCCAACCATGGTCATCAAAATAAAACCAGCCAGAATCAGCCCGGCGCCACTGCGTTTGTGTTGCCAGGCTTTGAGCAAACCATAGGCAGACCAAAAAATGATCAGCACGGTGAACAGATGGTACAATTGCGGACTACTGCCTTGCAGCGGATGCAGCCCCACGGATTCCGGCAGCAAAACATAGCCGCTGAATACAAGGGCTGGAAGCAGGGCCAGTTTTGGCATGGCTGCGGGCATCTCGTCGCGAAACAGGGAGCGCAAAAACAGCACCATCAGGGGAATCGTCAGATAATAGCTGATCAGGTCACAGCGATAGACGATCCACACCATATTGTGAATTTCAGTGAACGACAGCAGCCAGGAACTGACGTAGGTGATCGTGCCATTGATCAGCCACAGCAAACAATACAGGGCAAAATAGAGAGTGGAGCGGTCGCGGCGATAAAACAGAAACAGCGCCAGATGGTACACCACCATAAACAATGACACGCAGAGCAGAATAGCTGAGTGGCGGCGCTCTGCTTCCGCAGCAGTACTAAGTTGTGCTGCGTCGCCCAGCACCAACCGTGGATGGGAAACAACCCCGCCGATCAGGTTGTGATTGGAGAGCTGCAAGGTCAGGTCAAAACTATCACCGGGAGGCTGAAAGCTGACGGTTTTACGCCCGAAAGAGGGCCACTCCGATTGGCTGTTCGTGCCGACAATGCCCTGCTCGGCCAACAGACGATCATTGAGCCATAAGCGGTAGGCGGCGGTCATAGCGGTGATTTTTAATGCCAACAGCGGTTGATTGGCATCAACGCGCACGGTCAGGCGCAACGTCGCCATGCCGGATGGATCTAAGGTTTGACCCTCCGGCGTCACGTGACCGGACCACAGCTTCGGCACAGTGACATAGTCTCTCTGAGATTCCGCTTGGTTCTGGCTAAAATGAGTCGGTGAAAGAAGTTGATCCCAATAAAAGGCCCACTGGCCATTGAGAGGAACCGCCCCTTGGTCGCCAAAGCTCCAATCACGCAGGTCAAAGCGCCCTTGCTGTGCCTGTGGATAAACCGTCTGCGCTGCGGAACAGCCGCAAAAAACCACAACCAGCAGGATGCTCACAGCAATCCGCGGCACTAACGATTTAGGGTTGAAGAGTTTTAGCGGCATTGGATTCCTAATGATTCCAAAAGGTTAACAGGGTCTTTATTCATCACGCAACCGCAAGTCAAGGAGTGCAGATACATGTTATCCGTTTTGCCGATGGGATTCAAACGCGTTTTAATGATTTTCCGGTTTTTCATCATGCAGGCAGGCGGAATAAGCACCACCCTGTAATTTTCACGAGCTGATCGCGTAAGCGCAAATCCGACATTTTTCGATTCGACTTAATAACCTTCAGCTTCTGACGGTTATTTCATTTCAAACGCAGAAGTTTTCGTCTAAAAAACCCGACAGAAAGCCCTCATCGTTTTTCTGTGATATGCTTCTTTCTCAGTCTCACGTGAATGGCGCTAGCAGGCTGTTGTGAAGAACAGACCGTGGAGCCCATGGACGGGCGATCAAAATCAAGGACAGGTTTTCAAATCCTTGATTTTGTGAGCAAGAGGGAAATCGCATTTTCGGCTTGTGTCGTTGAAAAATCCCCGGACGGGACTTTTTCAACATCCTGCCAGGACGTCAGCATCATTGAAATTGTGCATTGTAGGAGCGGCTTCAGCCGCGAATTCCCATCATGAAAAGGATCAATGACCAGAACAATTCGCGAATAAATTCGCTGCTATAGAGGCTCTTTTCGATGACAAAATCGAGTGTGCTCAAGTACCAGTTTAAAGGGAAAAAACAGCAAAGACGGAACTGTCCCCGCAGGGGGCTGGCCCGGGCTTTTGCAGTGCAAACCGCCAGCGTTCCATAGCCCGCAAACATCTGCGACAGCCCCGAGTTTGCTACGAAAGTGCTTAAACTTGCGCCATTCCAGTCTCACTTAAAAAAACACCATTTATCACGAGGCAGAACAACAAAATATCAACACCTGACATAATATTTGACTGATCAAGTTCGCCATTTGAACTTTTTTGCTCTGATAGAATGCATACTAAGGAGACAAAAAACATGCATCAATACGAACTGATCCCGTTAAACCGTATTGAATATCAACGCTCTATCTCGCAACTCAAGGAAGACAAAACCATTCGTTTTGCTAACATGTCTCTCAACTGGTGGGATAAAAAGTTGGGCTGGCACAGCCAAGGCTGTTTTGCTCTGGCTGATCAACAGAACATTCACCTGTGCTATATCTTTTTTATCATCAACAGAACAACCAACTACCTGAGCATCCATAACATTTTTACCCCTTTCGCCCAGCGCAGGAATGGCTATGCCCAAATCCTCCTTGAGCGGGTTTTTAATCTCGCCATCGCCCAAAATGCAACTCGGTTCAACATCACCTGTATTTCACAATCACTCGACTTTTATCTGGCGCTTGGACTTATCTATTGGGGTGTTAACAGTGTGGGGGATTTTTACTGCGATCTGCCCATGCCCAAAGAGGGTCTGAGCGGAATGGAATGGATGGTTGCCGAGCGCAGCAACGCCGAACTCATCGGCACTGAGTTCGCTACGATCAATCACAAGATAAAAGACCATAACCTCCATCTGACAAAAAAACAGAATCAGGTGTATCAACGCGATTTACGGCTTTTGCAAAGCAACTATCGGCTGGATGAGTTTTTGGCGATTCGAGAGCGACGTAACATAACCTGAACCAACTGAAGAATCTGACCGCGTGCCCATGTGTCACAATTGACGACAGGCAACAACGGACAGAGGCGAATTTTTTTTAGGATTGCACTTCAAGACCTGCCCTGTTCGGCTGCTTGGTTCAGCGGGCCAACAGCTTTGCCCGAAGGCAGAAAAAAGGACTTGTGCCCGTCATCCCAGATAATCAGGGGATAGTGTGCCGGTGTTTTTGTTTCAGGCAGCAGGATCGAACATCCGCTGATCCGGCAATGGCCATTTTTTTGATTCAGAACCATCCTCTCTGCATCAACCAGGAAAACACTTTCACTTTTATCCTTGAGTTCAAGGGTAACGTCGTAAAAGAAAATTTTCTTGATGGAAAATTTTTCCGCATCTTCTTGGTTCAGGATGATATCCAACACGATATCCCCTGTTTTTTTAAACAAATGCCCCACGGCGCTGTCTTTTGCTTCAGAGTAAAATGTTAACTCGACACCATGAGCAACCGCATCAAACTCAGCAGAGATCGGTGTCAGTGAAAACGATTGCGCTTGACGTGGGATGGTCAGGTTTTCAATCACCACGCTGCATTCAGCGCTTCCTCCCGAATAGACGGTTGATCGGACACCCCTGATTGAAAGCAGGTTCTGTTGTTTGGCAGTTTGTTGATGCGGATCTTTCTGCGAGGTCGAATCAACATACGCAACAACGACGCCCAAAGCACACACCAGCAACAGCGCTAAAACCAGACGAATCGTATTCTTGGCAACTATTCTTTGACCCATACCACTGCTTCAAGAACATCTTCAGACGCTGACGCCCCCCCATAGATTCTCCCGGAATCAGTAACCACAGTGGCTACAACAAACACACCACCAAGATCTGGAAGCTCCATAGCCCCCTCGTCCTCAGACCAGAGAAGAACAGATGAAGATGCCATATCCTCACTGTAGGTCGCACCAACAATCAATCCAGTGCTGTTATTATCCAATGCGACACTGAATTCGCCATCTTCCGGCGTGTGAATCGTCGTCAAGCCTTGTTCACGATTCCAGACAAATGATCCCCCTTTATAGACTCCCAACACCTGGCCATCATCATCGATCCTGATTGCAGCGACATCCCCTTCCAGATCGGTTGTCTCCGTCTCTTCGATCAACGTCATACCGGAAGATGCGTCGTAGACAAAAGCCATACTGGTATCACTTGAATCCGTTACCACACCAGTAATTTGACCCGATGCATTGATCTGCAATGGAGAAACATCGGTATCGGCATCAACCTCAATAGAGGTCATCCCTTCTTCAGGATCCCACACAAAACCAAACTTTGTTCCGACAAAACCGCCGAACTCGTCAACATCATAGGTTTCATAGCGTCCTACAACCTGACCATTGTCATTGATGTCATAAGCAACACACTCGCGCATGTCCTCATCACCAATATCAAACATACCGGCCTCACTCTCCCAGACGAAAGGATGCTCTTCGCCGGTAGCGAGTTCGGAGGAACCGGCAACCTGACCCGCTTCATTGATTGTGTAAGCGATGCTGTCATCACCGCCAAGAGTACCGAGATCAACCTTCTCCTTGGTCTCTGGTGTCCAGACAAATGCGCGACGATTCCCTAATTCATCTGTCGCATAGCCAACCACGGTTCCCTGTTCATTGATATCGAGAGCAAAACTTTCCTCACCACCAAACGTGCCGAGATTTATCATGCCTCGCTCACTGTCCCAGTAGAAGCCGTTCATTCTCCCTTCGGCATTTGTTGCGATACCAATAACTTGGCCCTCCTCGTTGGCATCCACCACAAACGTCAATGCTCCGCCGAGCGTGCCTAAACTGGTAATCGTCCATTCACCCTCACCCGTTTGTACAGTCCTGTTAGAACCTCCATCACTACAACCACCCAGAACTGCCAACAGCAAAAAAAACAAAACAATCAAACGATACATATGTCCTCCTTCGCAATGAAATACAGCGATCAAACGTGAGCATTCTTCACAATTTCAAACAATAGTGACGTCGCGTAACAGCCTAGCAGGCTGTTGAAAAACAGACTGTGGAGCCCATGGACGGGCGATCAAAATCAAGGACAGGCTTTCAAGTCCTTGATTTTGTGAGCAAGACGGAAATCGCATTTTCGGCTTGCGTCGTTGAAAAATCCCCGGACGGGACTTTTTCAACATCCTGCCAGGACATCAACATATTCGAAATTGTACATTGCAGGAATGGCTTCAGCCGCGAATTCCCATCATGAAAAAGATCAATGACCAGAACAATTCGCGAACAAATTCGCTCCTACAGGTGGTCACTCCGATAGCAAAATTGACTGTGTTCAAGGACTAGAACGGTTCCCAATAAATTGAATGGAATGGAATGGGAAATTTTCGTGTCAGCAAGGAACACGGAGGGGGCATCGGCGTTCTATGGCAACCACGTGTAACGTTGCTGACACGGAAAAACCCCTGGGGCGCGTCAGACAAACGCACAGCCCTTGAAATAGACTAAATATACAAATCTTAATATTTAGACAAACCATCAATAAGCTCATTAGAGTAAATTGTCAACAACAATAGACAAATTCTCTAGAAGACTGTGGAGTCCATGGCCGGGCGATCAAAATCAAGGACAGGTTTTCAGGTCCTTGATCTTGTGAGTAAGACGAAAATCGCATTTTCGGCTTGCGTCGTTGGAAAATCCCTGGACGGGGCTTTTTCAACATCCTGCCGGGGGCCTGAATGACGCTAGTACTTCAGCATAATTAAAATTGTATATTCAAGGAGCGGCTTTAGCCGCAAATCCCCATCATGAAAAGGATCGATAACCAGAACAATTCGAGAATAAATTCGCTCCTACAGGTGGTCACTCCGATGACAAAGTTGACGGTGTTCGGGTCCTAGTGCTCTGTCAATGCTAGAAATTCGAGTGAATGGCACAACATCGTGCCATTCACTCAAGATTTTGCAACGCAGTGGGAATGGTGCGAGGCGAAGCCAGACCAGAAGATTGCGTGTTGACAGAGAACGAGTTTAAGGGAAAAAAGCAGCAGAAAATGGACTGTTCCCGCATGGGGGCTGTCCCAGGCTTTTGCGGTACAAACCGCCAGCGTTCCATAACCTGTAAAAATCTGGTACAGCCTCAGATAGGGCTTGGGGCAGTCCCGAGTTTGCTACGATAAAGCTAACAAAACGAGGCACGAGCCTATTCTGTTTCGTTATCACAACGCGACAATCCGTGTTCATCTTTACCGGCGTTTTCCACCTTATGCTGGCGAATTGTTTCTGCTGTCATTTGTGCCATAAGTGTATAGCCTTCATTTTCAAGGCTCATCAACAATTGAACCTCCATCTCTTTCGCTTTGTGCAATACAATTTCTCGTGTGTTGCAATCTGACAAATATGCTTGTTCGATGAGCCGCAGAATATCCTCCAGCAGATAGGTTTCTGAGGATTTGATCTGATCTATTGTCACTTGATTTTCAACGGGCTGGACCTCCCCGGCCTGTTTCTTTTTAAACCAGTCCTGTATTTTTGCTTCGCAGATGACGCTGAACAGACTCATTGCTTTCCTCCCTGGCTGCAGTTGGCAATCACAGCACTGATTCCGGCAAAATGATAGGTCCACCCCAAAGCAAAGGCATCTCGGATGTCCTGCTTCTGATCGAAGGTCTCCAGGATGGACACAATCCCTTTCACGGTGTCCACCAGCCGCGCATTGAAGACAAAACGAAAAATTTTGCTGTCGTTAAAGTTGGGATGTGTCAGGGGAAGATGAACCAGCGCCTGTTGGGTCATGGCCTGAATGTAGTCGTGCTCAAAGGATGCGTAACGCGATCCCTCGGCACGCGCTAAAAGGATGATCACTTTCAGACGATTGTCGATCCAAAAGCGCAACAACTGGCCTGCCGCCCCGCTGTCGATGGACACGGACTCTTTCGCCCGTGAAGGATCAATCAACGAAGCCACCCGCTTGTGCGTCAGTTGTTTAAACTCCGCGACAAACGCCTCGGTGATGATCGACTCAAACAGCGCCTGCTTGTTTGTGTAGTATTTATAAATCGTTCCAGTGGCCACCCCGGCTTCCTCGGCAATCATGCCCATGGTGGCTTTCTGATAGCCGACGCGGGCAAATAATTGCTCTGCCACTTTGGAAATCTGTTGCTTCACATGATCTTTTAAAACCTGAACCATGACATGCCTCCATTTGTTCAACATCTAAAAATGAATATATCATTCATTTTTAGAACAGGCAAAATTAAATGACTCTGTGATCTGATAAAAAAACAGGGGAACCGATTTTCTCGGTTCCCCTGTTGTGATGACTTCAGAGAGGCAAAGCGGCCCGTTACGGCAGTTATTATCCTTAGGGCTTACTTTTCCATAGCCCATGCAGGTTGCAATAAGCACGCGCAGTAACGTCCTCGGTGTCTACTGAAAAGTTGACATCCGGTGTGTCTCCGGGTTTCAGGAATTCTCGATAACTGACACGATCCGTCAGCAGCTCAATCCACTCAATATAATGCTCAGGCTGCATGGGATGTGCAACGCTCCCCACAGAAACCTCAATGTCGTCAAGGATACCGACAACCATCGGCACATGCTTTTCATGGGCTGCATCCGTGCTATTTTCAGCCATGAGTTCCATAGGAGCGTCACAGCAAATAAGCTCACCCTGCCCACCCGTCAAAATAGCGAGAACATTGCCGCATGTTGCACATTTATAGACTTCGTTTCGAGTTGCCATAGCGTATCCTTTTGGTTTGGGTTCGTAATGTTAAATAGCGTAACAGCCATGACCTCATTTTCAAGAATCAGCACGGGTTAAAGAAATTATTTGCCACAGACAAGAGCGGACAAGGGCAACCCATCAAAATCGTGACCTTTTGTTAACGACAACAAGCATAATCACTGCACGATATGCAGAGATTATGCTTGCCAATGCGGAGAATACGGGGCACAATCTCCTTATATCATGCGGGGGTTATATGTATATCCATCAACAACAGCACTGGCCTGATTTTTATTGGGATCGGGAAAAGCTGGCTTTTCTCCTCGCCGAAGTCCGCCATCTTCAAGGACGGCTGCTCGGCCGCATGGACGCATTGGGATTTGCCCTGCGCGAGGAAGCCGGGCTGCAAATTCTGACGGAAGACGTTTTAAAAACCAGTGAAATTGAGGGTGAAACCTTTAACCGCGAGCAGGTCCGTTCGTCCATCGCCCGCAGAATGGGGATTGATCGCGGAGAATCCGTAACGATTGATCGCAACGCGGAAGGCATCGTGGAAGTCATGCTTGATGCCACCAGAAACTATCAGCGACCATTAGATCAAGAACGACTGTGCAGCTGGCATGCAGCCCTATTCCCCACAGGACGAAGCGGCCTGCAACGCATCCAGGTTGGCCAGTGGCGTGATGCGTCCAGTGGTACGATGCAAATTATTTCCGGGGCGTTCGGAAAAGAGAGGGTCCATTACGAGGCCCCGAGCTTTGAGCGACTCAATGCGGAAATGAAGCGCTTCCTCGCTTGGTTTAATGCTCCCAGCCCGACAGACCCGGTCATTGCGGCGGCCATTGCTCATTTCTGGTTCGTCACCATCCATCCTTTTGACGATGGCAATGGTCGCCTGGCGCGTGCGATAGCCGATATGCTACTGGCGCGCTCAGAGCAAAGTCCGTTGCGTTTTTACAGCATGTCGACCCGTATCCAACAGGAACGTAAAGAGTACTATGACATCCTCGAACGCTGTCAAAAAGGCGATCTCGACATTTCTTTATGGGTTGAATGGTTTTTGGGCTGTCTGAAGCGGTCCATTGAAGCCGCCGAACAAACCCTCGAAGCGATTTTGATCAAAGCCCGCTTCTGGGAGTCTCATGCGCATGAGCCATTCAATGCCCGTCAACGGGATATCCTCAACCGACTCTTGGATGGATTTACCGGCAAGCTGACCTCGTCAAAATGGGCCAAGCTTGAAAAATGCTCTCAGGATACCGCCTTGCGTGATATCAACGACCTGCTTTCTCGTCATATCCTGGCCAAAGATCCTGCTGGCGGGCGCAGTACGAGTTATCAACTTCAGTTTTGAATTTAATCAAACAGTAAACTTGCACGCCTTTGCTTTATAAAAAACACCTTACAAAGGTATATTCTGCGGCCTCCAATTTTTTAGCCACAGACAAAAGCGGACAAGAGCGGACATTACAAATGGTTCAATTCAAACCATGCTCCTAGAGCACCTTGTGCATTTTGACGCACTCCAGCTTTACGTCGTTGGGTAGTTTATGGAAGGCTTTTTCCATGCGGACATATCCATGGCGTTGGTAAAAACCCAACGCATTGATTGTCGAGAAGAGGGTCAGCTCAGTGACCTTGTTTTTCAAGGCAATTGCTTCCAATTCCGACAAGAGCTTCCAGCCACATCCTGTACCTTTGGCTTTCGGATGGATATAAACCGCTCCGATGATTGCTTGTTCGATATCGAGAATACCCAGACCAAGGATGTCACCCTGTTCTTCCGCCACAATCATGACCTTATCCTCTATGGCACTTTCATAGATCGCAGGTGACAGGATTGCCACCCAACCGGCAATCGATTGTGCATCATAAGAGTCCGCACAAAGCCCTTCAATCGAGGCTTTGTGCGTTGCCGCGATTTTTTGCGTGTCGGAAAGTTCTGCGGAACGGATAACCATGGCTTTCCCCCTTATTTTTAACCTCGCGAGCGTTTTTCAATCCCCTGTTATCGTTCAGTCAAAGCCAGCTTTAAACCAAGGGCGGCAAAAATAGCCGCGAATGATTTCTGCAGAAAACCCGTAATCTTTGAGGAATTGACGATATATCTGCGCACGGACGTCGCCAGGAGTCCGTACAGGATGAAAACAACCAACGTCATGAGCATAAAAAGACCACTGAGAATTAACATCTGCAGCGCGGGGGATGCGCTATCCGGTGCAACAAACAGCGGCAGGAACGCCAGAAAAAATATCGACAGTTTGGGATTCAGAATATTAATCAGAAATCCTTTGATGGCCACATGCCGCAAACTCCTGGCCGATTCCGGGGCATTGACCTGTAGCAAACCCGTCTCCCGCCACATCGACCATGAAAGATACAGCAGATAGAGAACCCCGGCATACTTTACCGCCTGAAACGCGACAGCACTCATATGAAGGATCGCTGACAGCCCCAAGATACTCGCCGTTAAATGAGGAACAATTCCTGCTGTACAGCCACATGCCGCGGCGATGCTCGCACGCCGGCTATGAAAGAGTCCCGTGGAAACGGTATAAATAACACCAGTCCCCGGGATCAAAACCACAACAAGTGACGTCAGCAAAAACTCCGAGCTAAACATGTTCCATTTTCCTTTCTACCGTCAGGGACGACAAACAGAGACGGGCAAAACGTTGCGCCCGTCAATGGCGTCAATGCAACTCTTTGACGACTATATTAGACATCAATAGATAGAGAAAGGAGAAAACTGGGAAACATTTTCTTCTATCAATCGACAATCGTCGATTCGTCGGTCTGCTTACCTGAAATTTCCTGAGCATCAACAACAAAGACAAAGGTGCTTCCTAAGACCTTTTCGGGAAAGGTATAGTCCTTGTCCGAATAATTTTTCATGATGATATTAAACGCCTGCACTTTCTCTTCAAGTCCGTTGAGCACAGTTGCATGGCCGGTGACAATCACGCTTCTGTAACGAAAGCCCCAGTTGCAGGCTTTTTCGTGTTTAATCAATCCAAGCTCCATATCAAATTCAAGGCACACCTTGGGATTAGCCTTGAGGAGATCGACCTTACGGCCCGCAGCCGCTGAATGAAAATAAAACTTCCCATCCTCATAGCCAAAATTCAACGGCACCACATAGGGTGTGTCACCGTCACACAGCCCCAGACGACAGACGTTGGATTGCTTGATAATCGCTTCGATTTCTTCTGTGGATGAAATTTTCAAATCTTTTCTACGCATGTCCACTCCTCCTTTTGGGTTTAAGCAAAGTTCGGGAATAAATATCACGACGATTTCCTGTGAATCCTATTGCACAATTATCACTTTAATAAGTGCCAGTTTTGAGATATTTTATAGGGACAATTTCCATGGAGTCGTCATGATCTATCTCAACCAAAACCACAAAGAACCGCTCTATCAACAGCTTTACGAGCAACTGAAACAGAAGATTATTGCCGGAGAGTGGAGCCAAGGAAAACGTTTGCCCGCCATGCGCGTGCTGGCGAAAGAACTGTGCATCAGCCGCAATACGGTCGAAAACGCCTACGGACAGCTATGCGTCGAAGGCTATGCCGTCAGCAAACAAGGGTGCGGGTTTATCGTGCAGGATATTCAGGAAACCGTGCTGGATCGTCCGTACAAAACCATGGCCAGAATCGCCAACTCAGGACGGCAGGAACAACAGGCTCAGCCAGACTGTTCATCAAAGAAGAGCGCAAACTACAAATTTGACTTTCAATATGGCAACCTGCCGTCAGAATCATTTCCCCGCCAGATCTGGCGACGCTTAACCGCCGAAGCTCTGGCTTCTTTTGAGTCGGAAAACATTTGCGCCTACGGCGACAAGCAAGGCGAGTTGGCGCTGCGCCGTGAACTGATCGATTATCTGCACGATTCGCGCGGGATTGTGAGCACGCCGGACCAAGTCGTGCTGTGCAACGGCCTGCAGGATGCTCTCGGCCTCATCTGCACCCTGTTCAGTGACGACAACCGCATCCTGGCCATGGAAGATCCCGGCTATGACTTTACCCGCATCGTGTTTCAAAATCATGGCTACGATATTGCGCCCATTCCGGTGACCGCATCAGGAATCAGTCTGGACGATCTGCAACACAGCCCCGCCAAGATGGTGTACATCACCCCGTCGCATCAATTCCCCACCGGATGTGTCATGCCGATCAATCAGCGTATGGAGTTGTTACGTTGGGCTGAGCAGGTGGACGGCGTCATCCTCGAAGATGATTACGACAGCGAGCTGCGTTACCACACCCGCCCCATCCCGGCGCTGCAATCGATTGATCGGAATGGACGGGTAATTTATCTCGGCACCTTCTCCAAAGCCCTATCGCCAGCGTTACGCACCAGCTATCTGATCCTGCCGCAACGCCTCCTAGCCAAATACCAAACCGCCTTTGCCCGCTACAACCCCAGCGTGCCGTGGTTGCAACAGCAGGTGATGACCCGGTTCATGGCACAGGGCCATTGGGAAAAGCATTTACGGAAAATGTGCCTGCAGAATAAAAGAAAGCACGACGTGTTAGTGCGAACGATTCGTGAAATGATGGGCGAGCGCGTTAAGATTCATGGTGCAGGTGGCGGGTTGCATCTGCTTGTCGAGGTTTTAGATCAAACGCTGCAGGAGGATTTGATCCAAAAAGCCGCCGCGCTTCAGGTCAAAGTTTATCCGACTCGGCAATATTGGCTGCAGCCGGAGAAGGCCGCAGACAGTTTGATTCAGTTGGGATTTAGTGGGTTGGAAGAAGAGGAGGTTATTGAGGGAGTAACACTCTTGTGCAAAGCGTGGTTCTAAAGGAATGTCAAAATATCAACTACGTCCCCTACCCCTACAAACACTTAAAAATGAATATATCATTCATTTTTAGAACAGGCAAAATTTAATGACTCTGTGATCTGATAAAAAAACAGGGGAACCGATTTTCTCGGTTCCCCTGTTGTGATGACTTCAGAGAGGCAAAGCGGCCCGTTACGGCAGTTATTATCCTTAGGGCTTACTTTTCCATAGCCCATGCAGGTTGCAATAAGCACGCGCAGTAACGTCCTCGGTGTCTACTGAAAAGTTGACATCCGGTGTGTCTCCGGGTTTCAGGAATTCTCGATAACTGACACGATCCGTCAACAGCTCAATCCACTCAATATAATGCTCAGGCTGCATGGGATGTGCAACGCTCCCCACAGAAACCTCAATGTCGTCAAGGATACCGACAACCATCGGCACATGCTTTTCATGGGCTGCATCCGTGCTATTTTCAGCCATGAGTTCCATAGGAGCGTCACAGCAAATAAGCTCACCCTGCCCACCCGTCAAAATAGCGAGAACATTGCCGCATGTTGCACATTTATAGACTTCGTTTCGAGTTGCCATAGCGTATCCTTTTGGTTTGGGTTCGTAATGTTAAATAGCGTAACAGCCATGACCTCATTTTCAAGAATCAGCACGGGTTAAAGAAATTATTTGCCACAGACAAGAGCGGGGAACCGATTTCTCGATCCCCCGTGCTAAGTGCGACCTTAGAGCATCTTGTGCCCCTTAATGATAACAACGGCCAAATGATTAAATATATTTTACAAGGCAACCCTTTTTGTTACGGTATCTTCTTTTTCAAACTTAAAATGACATGGAGGCCTTGTGAGAAATACGATTCTGTTTCTATTCATAATTACACTTTCCGGTTGTTCTTATTCGGCGAAACCATACCCAATGAAGTCTGGTATGGTTACAAATTTTAGATCGAATTCATCAATAAACATTGTCAACGAACAGGACATTCAATCTGCTAAAGTAGAAAATTCACTATTGAATGTTGATCTACATAAAGCAACTGAGTCTACTATAAATTTACTAGAAAGTGAGCTAAACAAAAAAGGCATTAAAAACAATAAAGACTCAAAAAAGAAAATCTTTGTTTCTGTAGAAAATTTCTATTTTAGTGACTATTTTATGGTCGTAGGATGTACATCTACTATTAAAGTAAAAACAAGCGACGGTACAACTAAAACCTTTCAAGAACATAACAATTCTGGAATCGGGCTTGCTCAGGCATGTAACTTTGCCATAACAAAAACTATCGCTAGCATAATTAACGATGAATACATAAGGTCTTTTATCAACTCTGATTCTTCACACCAGATAAACCACAGAGAAAAACTTGCAAAGCTGAAAGAGCTTTTCAAGGAGGGTTTAATAACAAAAGAAGAATACGACAGTAAAAGAGGAGATATCATCAAAAGTATTTAGACTACTACTGGCTTAGGCAGATTAAAAAGGGAACCGTTTTATCGGTCCCCTTTTTAATTTAAATATGGCAGCCCCGCCTCCTATCCCTTTGCAGTCTGCAGAGTTAAAGCTGCATCCATCATAGCAAATCAAATTACCTCTCCCGCTTACCCCACCCACACTGCTCACGATTTTCACAAAACTCATGACACGGATGATGGGTCAAGACCTCCTGCAACAATGCTTCCTCACGCAACAACGGATCAACCATCACCTGCTGATTCACATCACAATAACTGAGGCGTTCATACATCTGATCAAGTTCGGATTCAGGGCGGGCCGGGCCGTTGAAGGCCTTCCATTGACCGCATTGGATACGCACCTCGCGGTGGTGCTGGTTACTCAGGTGGGATTCGGGATAGGTATACACCCAGGCATCGACTTTGCTGAGCTGGCCGGGTTGAGCCGGATCTTCGCAGATCAGGGACATCTTGCGGCGCAGGTAGATACTGCGATGTTCGCGGGTGGGGAGATAATCTTCGAGCCGGTCGAGCACTTTGATCACCTTGAGCGGATCGTCAAAGGTCATCAGCTCACCGGCCACCAGGGTGGAGCAAGGATCTTCCGGCACGATGAGGCCGGGAAAGCCAAGGGGCAAATTGTAGAGATAACCACGGCAGTAGCCGATACGGATGGTGTTGACGCGCTTTTTGATGTAGCGGTTGAAGTTGCTGAACCGCTCCATCAGGCTGCCGTAAAAAAAGAACGTCGCGCAGTCGTCCACATCGCGGGCGCGCAGCTCGTTTTCCTGACGCCAGCGTTTTCTCAGTGATAAAACCATTGAGGACCTTTTCTACAAATAGCACTCAGATTGCAAACGTATAACTTGTAAATAATACCACTCATCGAACTAAGCAGCCATGCCCTCCCGTACTGCAGCGCCGAACGTAAGGAACGTCGCCGTGATGATTTTCGGCAAACTGTTTGAGGACTGTTGCAAACAGGCCGAGTTTTTGCCGATATCACGGCGTAAGAGACTGGAGAGAGGGAACTCGAAGAGCGCGAAGCCCGGGAGTCGATTTTGCGCCACTTTTGTCGACGCAAAAGTGGCCCGACGTGCGGGCGCGGAAGCCCGCGTCACGTGGGCACCATGTTGGTGAAGGGATGATGCTGGCCTTTGCAATGCGTTCCACGTACTGAACCACTAATAACGAGTAAGGAACTCTACTGCCACACCTAAAAGACTCAGGATAGGCTACGACAATCCCTTACCAAAATGACTCCGCGTAGCACTCTGCAACTTACTCACCGCATCAAACGAACTACGCAACAAATCCTGTTCCGTCTTACTCAAAGCATTGGGATCAATATAATTACTGGCCGGTTCACCGTTTTGCAGCAAGCTGATCTCATTACGCAAACGCAGGAACGACAACGCCTCGAACGCCACCCGGATATGCTCGGCCGTCTCTTCAGCAAACACGTGCTCTTCGGTCAACTGCCGTAGCCGATCAAGTGTGGTCAGCGCGCGAATCTCATGTTCCAACGCAAACATACGCAAGCAATCGACAATGTACACCAAGCCACCCTTCTTCAAGGACAGCTTGCCTTTGTTGTCGCCACTCTTCTCAACAGTAAATCGCCCCCACAGGCCGGTGGGCACCTTGTGGGTCAGGTTCAACTGCATAACATGGTATAGGAAACCGGGATATTCGCGCACCGACTGGAAGACGATGCTCTGCAGCGAGTGCGCCAACCCGGCATCACCAACTAGCGGCGTAAAGTCGAAGAAGATTGACGAGTAGCGCACCTTGTGCGGCTCGGGGTTGGCGGCCCAGTCGTCAATCCGCGCGCGCCAATCGATGAGACGGCCGCGCCAGGCCTCGTTGCTGGCCATAACATCGCCTTCACACAGTGGATAGCCCACGTCATCCAAGGCATGCACCAGCTTATCGGCCAGCGGGATGAAGAAATCATCGACCTCTTTCTGCTGCCAGTCGGGAAAGTTCTCAAAGATAAAGCCGTTATCCTGATCCGGACCAAGCAACATTTCACGACGACCACCACTGCCCATAATCAAAAAGCAGTAACGGACATTGGGCGGCGTATGGCCTTCATCGATCATCTGTTGCCAGCACAACTCAAAGGTGCGCTTGATCAGGGCATGATGAATATAGGACAGAATCTCCATCACTTCGGGCGCGCTGCGCGTCTCGGATAACAGCGACGACGCCACCCGCACCAGACTGCGATGGATGGCGGCAAGACCATCGATGGTGTCGGTTTCTTCGACACTGCCGATCATGATCATGGCTTTTTGGCTGCGATACCGCAGCAGATCACTCATCGACACCATGCCGACCAGTTCGCCACCGTCAACAATCGGCAGGTGCTTGAGCTTATGCCCGGACATGTAGGCCATGGCCTCATACATATAGGTCTGCGGCGACATGGAGACGGGATCTTCGGCCATCAATTCACTGGCCGTGATGGTCTCGGCATCGGCTCCTTTAATCGCCAGAACTTTACCGATCACGTCGCGGCAGGTGACCATGCCGACCATACTGCCACCATCGTCTGTCACCACCACGGAGCGCACCTGATGTTGGCTCATGAGTTCAGCAATCTCACGCGCTGAGGCCTCAGTACGACAGTGCAACACCGGCGCACTCATGATCTCGGACAGACGCTTTTTAAATGGATAGGATTCCATCTGTGTCAGCGCCTTCTGGCTATGCTCGGCAACAATGTCGGCATAGAGATGACGTACACGATCAACGACCATGTGGTTGAAATACGCTTTAAAGCGGGGAACCTTGTCGGCCACATCCACCACCAGCGGCTGTGGCAGCAGGAAGCACTCCGTGCTTTTAACGGTGCGCGCACCACCGGTGTACGGATCGCCGGTAAACAACGGCGTACAACCGAAGGTACTACCGGGGTGGCGGTAATCAACAACGATCTCTTCGCCACCGGGGGTCAGCACGGTAATCTCGACCAGACCGTCTTTGATCACGTACAAATTGCCGTTAAACGGATCGTTCTGGTTGAAAACATGGAAGTGTTGCGGGAATTTTTTTATACTGGCGGAAGCTCGAAGCTGTTCAAACAACTCATCGGGTAGATGACTGAATGGCTCACGGTCACGCAATAGACTGAGGTCGGACATAAATGCCTCCGGCGGTCAGATGTCTGGGAAAGTTCAAACAGTTTATCATTGTGGTCTTAAAAGGCAAAACTCTTTTAAGGATAAAAGCCATAAAAAATCTTTGGCATCAATCGGTTAGCCAACATGTCAAAAGATGAGACATAGTTCTATAATGATATCATTCGACCATGGAGAATTATCATGCGATTAAAAAAACTGCTCGCAGCCGAAGCACCACAGCAAAACGTTGAAGTGCGAGGCTGGGTGCGCACCCTGCGTGCCAGCAAAGAGGTGTGTTTTATTGAGCTGAATGACGGCTCGTGCTTTGCCTCGCTGCAACTGGTGGCGGATCGCACCGTGGACAACTTTGCCGAGCTGGCCCACATCGGCACCGGCGCCTGCATCAAGGCCAGCGGCAACCTGGTTGATTCACCAGCCAAAGGGCAACGCTGGGAACTACACGTCAGCGAACTGACCGTCATCGGCAACGCCGACCCGAGCTATCCGCTGCAGAAAAAACGCCACACGTTTGAATACCTGCGCAGTATCGCCCATCTTCGGCCGCGTTCCAATACCTTTGGCGCGGTGTTTCGGCTGCGCAATGCGCTCTCTTACGCGGTGCATCAATTTTTCCAGCAGCGCGACTTTCTCTACGTGCACACGCCGATCATTACGGCCAGCGATTGCGAAGGTGCCGGAGAGCTGTTTCGTGTGACCACCCTTGATCCGGCAAACCCACCGAAAAACAACGGTCGCATCGACTGGCAGAAGGATTTCTTCGGCGCACGCACCGGCCTGACCGTC
Organism: Desulfuromonas acetoxidans DSM 684; assembly: GCF_000167355.1. Lineage (NCBI taxonomy): Bacteria > Pseudomonadati > Thermodesulfobacteriota > Desulfuromonadia > Desulfuromonadales > Desulfuromonadaceae > Desulfuromonas > Desulfuromonas acetoxidans. The sequence continues at coordinate 8,081 of NZ_AAEW02000012.1, read as the reverse complement.
AGCGGCCAGTTGCAGGGCGAACTGTTTGCCACGGCATTCAGCGACATTTACACCTTTGGCCCAACCTTCCGCGCGGAGAACTCCAACACCAGCCGCCACGCGTCGGAGTTCTGGATGATTGAACCGGAGATCGCTTTTGCTAACCTGGCCGACGACTGCCAATTGGCGGAAGACTTTTTACGTTATCTGGTCAAATACGCTCTGGAACACTGCGCAGAAGATCTGCAATTTTTCAATGATCGCATTGAAAAAGGTTTGCTCGACAAGCTGACCGCCCTGGCCGATGCGACTTTCAGCACCATGACCTATACCGAAGCGATTGAGCAGCTGAAAAACAGTGGTCAAAACTTTGAATTCCCGGTGGAATGGGGATTGGATCTGCAATCGGAGCATGAGCGCTACCTGTGTGAGCAGGTGGTCAACGGCCCGTTGTTTGTCACCGACTACCCCAAGGAGATCAAGGCGTTTTACATGCGCGCCAACGAGGATGGCAAAACCGTGGCAGCCATGGATCTGCTGGTGCCGCGCGTCGGTGAAATCATCGGCGGCAGCCAACGTGAAGAACGGCTCGACGTGCTGACCGCCCGGATGGAAGAGCTGGACATGGCACCGGAAAGCCTCGACTGGTATCTCGACATTCGCCGCTGGGGGAGTTGCCCGCATGCCGGGTTTGGTCTTGGGTTTGAGCGGCTGATCATGTATTTGAGCGGTATGGAGAATATCCGTGATGTGATTCCGTTTCCGCGTACGCCGGGTCATGCGGAGTTTTAGGGACGTTTTTTTGACGGATAAAATCTTAAAGTCAAGGTCGCCGGGTTTCGCCCCGGCAGGCGACTTCCTTTTGGCTTGCCGCCCAAAAGGAAGCAAAAACCGGCTGGGATTCACAACGATTTCTTGACTAAGATAGGATGAATCGCTTTCCGGAATGCTTCACGGATTCGGCTCGTCGCCCTTGAGGTCAACGAATCGTGCGCATCATCAGCTATGGCATTGACGGTGATAACCGTCATTGCTCTGCTCAACGAAGTTGTGCTGGCACCTCAGCAAAGAGGGAGCGGGCGTTGCCCGCCCCACGGCTACTAAAATTGAACAGGCCGAGTTTTTGCTGACATCACGATGTAAGTGAATGGAGAGAGGGAACCCGGAGGGCGCACTGGGGTTGTTATTAATCAGGTGAACGAGTGGTGTTGCTTGAGATTTTTTGCGTCAGCAAGGCAGACTGAGGAGCGATAGTGGTTCTATAGCGACGAGGGATAACGCAGTCTGACGTGAAAAAGATCTGCAACAACTCCGTGAATTCTGATTGAGGACAGCCCCTTGGGAGTCGATTTTGCGTCCCTTTTGTCGACGCAAAAGGGACCCGAGGTGTGGGCGCGGAAGCCCACGTCACGTGGGCACCAAGCTGCACAAACGGATGTGGCTTAAGAAAGCAAGCAGTTGAAGCGTTAAAGACCTTTGTAACCAAAGAGTTTACGGACCAAGATACGATGGAGGTTCGCGCCGCAAAAGCCTGGGACAGCCCCCGTGCGGGGACAGTCCCGGTTTTGCTACATTGTACTAAACAGGAATCCTCCGCTTCTTACAAAAACTGCGAATCACCACCGACGCCTGATTCAAACGCGACATCTTGGTATTACGCTGCTTGATGGCCATAACATCCTCAGCAGGAATGGTCTGTTGACGCAAGTCACGCAGGACAATGGCAATATTATTGAGGATGGTTTTCATATCCGTCGCGGTATATTGGCGCAACATGGGCGGTGTCATACTCATGTAGCCTTCGGCAAGATCTTGGGCGAGTTTTTTCGGACTACCGGCAATGGCCATAATTTTACCTCATCATAGAAACAAGAAAGGACATCACATGGTTGAATACAAGGTTGCAGAGACCTCTATTGTAACCGATGAAACCCTGGAACGCACCATTAATGAATGGGTCAGCCAGGGATGGGAATTTGAGCGGATTCAGTTTGCCATGTATGAGGGGAGCAAGCGGCCGGGGATGGCGTTTGTTTTGTTTACCCGCGAGGTTGAGGAGGAATAGGTTCTCACTAAAAAACCAACAAAAGGCTGTTACAACATGGCAAAAGAGAAGAGGCGCACCCCGAAAAGTGCGCCTTAGCAGATCACAAAACCAAAGAATCAGTGTGGCAGCAGTCCGTCCAGGACGATACCATCATCAAGCAAGCTCAAGACTTTCGGATTAGGGAAGATCAGCGAATAACTTCGTGTATCCACATCAAATCTCGGCCCGTCCCATACCGGTTGCGAAATGGGATAGTCCACGTCAACCTCCCCGACACTGAAGAGATCCGTCCCTTGCAGATCAACATTGTCGACCAGACCGACCTCCAACAAACCAGTGGCAAGCGCTCCATCGTTTTTCTCAAATACCCCTGTAACAACACCGGCAACCGAATAATCCAAGGCAAGAGTCATATCAGTATCAACCACGCTGTCGCCATCTTCATCGTTGGTGTAACGGTAACCAAGCAACCGTTGCTGGTTGTCATAATCAAGATAGAACGCTTCCTCCTGATCTTCTGTCGTGATCGTTCCCTCCACCAGAAGATTGCCCTCATAGAGATAATCGCGGCGTTCGGCCTCAAGAACACGATCAAAGGTGCCATCGCCATCATCATCGTAAGAATTGGTCACCACACGTGAGCTCAAAAACCACAGATGATACGAGTAGGTCGATTCGGTTCGCAAACTGATATAATCCAGTTCGCCGTCCAGGTCGGCATCGGTGTATTCGTCCAGACAAATACGAATCGGCCGACCATTTTCGTACTCAAACGTTTCGGTACTATATGAGTAGCTTTCCAGCGGCACACTTCCTTCTGGAGATTCAACGCGCGTCCACGCCGTTTCAGTCGTCAGGAGCCCATCGCTGTCATAGCCCCAGAGGTAGCCATACTGACGAACATGCTGCCATGAAGCACTGTCCGCAAGCCGAATTTTCTCCTCCATAATGCATGAGGTCATGCGACCTGCTTCATCATAGGCATATTGGGCCGAAAATTCTCTCACCACCGTCGACTCGTCGTCACTGACGGGTTGATAGCTCTGTGCCACCAACATGCCCTCATCGTCATAGACAGATTGGAGAGTTATGGCGACCTCTTCTTCTCCCTCAGCAACAAGGCTGAGCATGAGCTGAGTGATGACCCCATCGGTATAAACATAGTCATACGAGATAACGGCTTCCTGAATCTCAGGTTCAAGACTGCCGGCGTCGCCATCGTCATCGTACCGATAATAAACACTTTGACTTAAGGGGCTGCCTTCCGCATCATAAACATAGGTGACACGTTGTTCACGTTCATAATCGCTGACACCGTCAGCATCCGTATCATGCTCTTCGATAGATGTACTGACCAGGATGTTTCCTGAGGCATCATAGGAACTGATCTGTTCCAGAGTTGCATGGTTATCAACGCTGCCGTCATGATCGTCATCGAACCAATGAAGGCAGGTTGTGGAGAGATGATTTCCATCCGCGTCGTAGCGATAAGTGTCGTCCCGACCCTCTTCAGCATACAAGGCAACCTGTCCGGTCACATCATCGTAGCCATAAGATTCCGTGACAACGCCGACCAGCAGACCGAGCCCATCAACAACTCTTGTCGCTGCTGCGGTTGATGATGACAAGGTTTCAGGATCATAGCTGTTTGTCACCACCTCGCGCCGATCGGTTAGGCCATCGCCATTGTCATCGTATTCAGTGGTTGTTGTAATCTCAACAACCTGCAGTGCGCCATTCAATGTATGGCTGGTTGTTTCACGGACATCCCAATAACCATCTTCATTGGTATCGGTTTCGACAACGGAATCTTCAACCCCGAACGGATATGTGGTTATTGTGGTCGTACCGGTAGAGGAGCTCCCTCCCCCCGAGCAAGCAGACATCAAAACAACCCCGATAAGGACGGTTGCCCCCTTCCACACCAACGCTGAAAGCTTCACTGGTTCTCCCCCATTCTCAACTTCAAGTCAATCAAGCGCCACCTCGCATTAAAAAACAGCAGGCGACAAACACTGAGAACCATTGCATCTATAAGCAATGATTGTCAATTATCATTTAAGTATTTTTTCATCAAATAAGATAGTGATATGTGTGCGACAGAGCAAAAAAAAGCGGGGGGAGGGGGATTATGTTATCAAATCATTGAGCCAGTTGTTTTTTTCGACAAGTTGGTGCTGGACGCGGTCGAGCTGAGCACCAATAAACGATTCAGACAGAAACGCATCGGCCCGGAGACCAGCTTCAACTTTGACGAGAAAGGATTGAATAGACTCTTGTGCCACCGGTTTTGGCTGATGCGCCCAATGCAGCAACTCGCCCTGAGCTTCAAGGCAGTAACGCTCCAGATCACTGACGCGGTTAAACCCGGCCAGAACCAGAATCAACATCTGCCAGTCTTCGTGGGAGCGATCACGTTTCAGGCGCAAAAACGCAAACTCGCTGACGCGATGGCGCTGATCGTCAAACAGCGACAGATGATCACGCTGCTGAATCATTTTGATCAGCTCATTGCGGGCAAAGCGCCGCTCCTGCACCTGTCCATCTTCCGTCACCACCAAATCGCCACCGAGGAGCAACAGACACAGGTAATCGCCAAACTCCGGCACCTGCAACGAATCAGACGGCACACACTCGACATTGAGATGCAGACTGTGCGGCGCAACTTGGAGATTAAACGCCATCACCTGCCGAATGTAGCGGGCGAGAAATCCGGCATCGCGGGTCAGCGGCATGGAGAAATTGCGCGGATAATCCATGCGTACCAAATTGTATTCGAAGAACCCACCGATCCACGGCACGGGCAAATAACGGCGCAAACGCACGTGGTGGTCGAGGTAACCACCGAGCCGCCAAGTGACATCCCCTAGAAAGAACTGGTGAAAGTAGATGAAATTATGAAATTGCGCATCCTGTCGGTGGCGACCAAAGGAGTGCTCAAATGCGGCGCGGTGACCAAGGTTACTGAATTCAAGCTCGGCACCCAGAGCAACACTGCCGCCAGAGCAACAGGCCAGGGTTCTATCCACGGCTTCAGCGAGTTCGTCGTCTTTGACCCAGGAACGCACCACCACATAGGCGCGCAGACAATAGAGATAGAGATGGCGACTGCCCTCCTCCATCACCTGATCGACCTGCTCCGCCACCAGGGCATCAACCAGCGACTCATGCGCCACCAGCCACTCCAGGGCGGCCAACACTAGCGGTGCATCGGGATAACAGCCCGGCTCCGCAGCCAGTTGGTCGCCATACTGTTTGCGCAGCCGTTGCACCAGAAAACCTAGAATGTAATGGCGAAAAATCAGCGGCAGGTAGGCACGGGTAATGGATTTTTTACGCCAGATCCGCCGGGAGATACAAAAACGACGGTGCTGACGACGGGCCGCTTCATTGAGGTTGTGTTTGAAGGCTTGTTGCGGATGGGCATAGCGGTTTCGGCGAAAAAAGTGAAAACGTCGCCGATATGTTACCCCAATGAATTCACGCAGCACCATGCCACGCTCGACGGCGGACAGCCGTCCATAAAGCTGGCGGTAATGGGGCCGCTGTGCTTCATTGGGGAAAAAGAACGCCATTGTTCTCCCATACGTACGAGGTTACAAGGACATCAAATGCCCTCCATCTGCAAGGCGATCTCTTTGAGAAGATCGCGGTTGACCCGGTTGTCCGGGGTCTTGGGCAGATACTTGGTAAAACGAATTTTATCCGGCAAATTCAACTCACCGATCTCTTCAATAATGTGCTCACGGACCTCACGCAGGGTTTTTTCGCGATAACTTTCGTCACGAAAATCCTTAAGCACGCAATAGGTGACGAGGATATAGCCCTGGGACGGATGATCGATGACGATGGCCGCACATTCGCGCACCCGTTTCATGGTCAACACGGTCTCCTCGATTTCGTCGAGACTGCGCCGTCCCGCACCGGTACTGAGAATATCGTCGAGGCGACCAGTCAGGTTGAGGTTGCCTTTGTCATCATAGATCGCCCCATCACCGGTACTGAAATAGGTACGCTCGGGATATTTTTTCCAGAACGTCTGCTGGTAGCCCACCTCATCTTTGTAAAGATCCTGCAACATCGATGGCAATGGTGTCGCCAGCACCAGACGCCCCGGTTCACCCGGTTGATCAAGAACATGGCCCTGGGCATCGACAAGGCGGGCTTCAACGCCGGGCAGCGGTGCCATCATAGTATCGTCTTCAAATCCACGTACCCCCGGCACCCCGGCAATCAGGCAGCCACCGGTTTCGGTCTGTCCCCAGATCTGGGTAATCGGCAGGTTGCGGTTATTGGTCAGTTCAAACTGGGTCCAGTCGTAAAGGTCTTCGCTGATTTTCTCGCCACCACAGCCAATGAGACGCAACGAGTTGCTGGAACGGTTGAGATAGCGTTTGGTGCTTTTAGCACGCATGACACTGCGCAAGATCGTCGGCGTCGTGTAGAGCACGGTGACATGGAACTTATCGAGATAATCGAAGAAAAACTGGGTATTTTCGTAGGAGATGGTCCCCTCGTAAAGAAACAGCGTCGCGCCCAGTGCCAGCGGTCCATAGACACTGTAGGTATGACCGTTGACCCACACCAGATCGGCGGTATTCCAGAAGATATCCATGTCGTCAAGATCGAACAGCAACTCGGTGGTGAACTGCGCCCACACCAGATAACCGGCGAGACTGTGCACGGCGGCACGTGGCTTCTTGGACTTGGTGGAGGTGTAAATCATGAACAGCGGCTCGTCGGCATGGCGCACCAGATCAACGGTGGCACCACGGGAGAACTCCGGATCAGTGATCAGGTCGTGATACCAAATATCGCGCTGCGGCCGCATCAATACCTGCTTGTGCGTATGGTTGACGACAATGCAGTGATTGATCTCGTAATCAAGCCGTTCCAGAGCTTCGTTGACCACGCCTTTAAGGGAACGGGTGCGCTGATGGGCGCCGTCACAGGTGATGATAAACTTAGCCTGGCAATGGTTGAGGCGCTGGGCAAGCGCTTCGGCCGAATAGGCCATGTGGTAAGCGACATGAATCGCGCCGATACTGGCACAGGCGATCATGGCGATGACGGTTTCCGGAATATCCGGCATGAACAGCAACACCCGATCGCCCTTTTTCACGCCGAGATGAACCAGACCATTGATCATCGCCAGCACTTCATGGGCCAGAGTCTGATAGGTATAGGTGCGTTCCTCAAAATTGGCACCGCGCCAGATCAGCGCCGCTTTATTGCGCCGCTCAGTTTCGAGATGGCGGCCGAGAATATTATGATACACATTTAGTTTACCGCCGGTGTACCAACGGTAATAGGGCGGCGCCATGTTATCGAGCACCTTGCGGTACGGCTCGTGCCATTCAATATACTTCTGGGCCAGCGTATCGAACAATGTCGACGCCGATTGAGCCTGGTACTCTTCATATTGTTGGGCGGAGATTTTTCTCCGCTCATAATTCAGCTTGGGATGAACCATTACATGTTTTCCTTCCGTGACATGTCCTGTTGCGCCCGGTACAGATCATTGAGCGTCTGATACGAGTTGGACAGTTCGTGAAGAATGCGCAGAAACACTTTTGCCGTGGCAATCGAGTCTCCCAACGCCCGGTGGCGTTGTTCGCAGTCAATACAATACACATTGAGCAGATCATCGAGCTGGGTGCTGGTATTATTCTCCATCACCAATTTGTGCAATAACATGGTATCCAGCCACGGTGCCCCTTCAAGGTTGCAGTCGTAGTTTTCGCGCAGGTGGCGGTCAAGCATTTTCAGATCGAAATTAATATGATGACCGGTGATCATGCTGTCACCGATAAAGGTCATAAACTCCGGCAGAACTTCGCCGATGCTCGGTTTATCCACCAGCATATCGTCGGTAATGCCGTGAAATTGAATCGACTCCGGCGGAATGGACGTCGGCGGCTTGACATAAGTTTCGTAGATTTTGGTGATCCGGCCTTTTTTGATTTTGACGGCGGCCGCATTGATGATCGTGTCTGTGGTCAGATCCAGTCCGGTGGTTTCAAGATCAACAATACAGAACGCAGCTTCACGCAGT
>NZ_AAEW02000011.1 GCF_000167355.1 Desulfuromonas acetoxidans DSM 684 | reverse complement strand
GGGGGGTTTCCCGGGCAGGCTAGATTCCGGAGTTCAAAAGGGTGGCTTTTTTTTGTTTCAGGACGTCAATGAGGATATTTTGGTTTTGAGGTTGGAAAAGGAACTGGTTTACCCGTCCGGGAAAAATTCCTTGGCCAGTGATGAAGATTGGGATCGGGCACCCAAGCAATTGCTCGGAGCTTTAAAAGAAACTGGCCTCCCTTATGATATCAATGAAGGGGGAGGGGGCTTTCTACGGTCCAAAGAATCGATATTAAGCTGAAGGACGCCCTTGACAGGTATTGGCAAGTGTGCTACAATCCAGTGCGATTTTACGCTGCCTGAACGATTTGACCTGAATTATGTCGGTGCGGACGGAGAAAAACACCGTCCTGTGATGGTTCATCGAGTCATTCTGGGTTCGATTGAGCGCTTTATCGGCATTCTGATTGAACATTTTTCAGGAAATTTCCCACTGTGGATTTCTCCGGTCCAGGCTGTTGTCATTAATGTGACGGATAGCCAGCTGGAGTATACTCAGAAGGTTACCGACCAGCTGCGAAATGCGGGTGTTCGTGTACAGTCTGATGTGCGTAATGAAAAGTTGGGTTTCAAAATTCGTGAAGCTCAAATGCAGAAGATTCCTTATATGCTGGTCATTGGGGATAAGGAGATGGAGCAGGGTACTGTCACCCCTCGTTTCCGCAACGGAGACAATCTCGAACCGATGACTCCGGAACAGTTCTGTGAATTTGTGCAGGAAGAAAGTACGAAATATCATTAGGAGGTGTCACCATAGCTAAGCAAGAAACAAATATTAATCGGTCAATCCGGGCGCGGGAAGTTCGGGTTGTGGATGATGAAGGCGAACAGCTCGGAGTTATGTCCTTGGACGACGCTCTGGAGGCTGCGGCTGATCGTGGATTGGACCTTGTTGAGGTTTCTCCCAATGCCAAGCCACCGGTGTGTCGCATCATGGACTACGGTAAGTACAAGTATCAGCTGCAAAAACGTGCTGCCGAAGCCAAGAAAAAAGCGGCCCGAGTTGAAGTGAAAGAAGTCAAGCTTCGTCCGAAGACGGAAATCCATGATTTCAACGTCAAGGTGAAGAATGTTCGCCGTTTTCTTGATGCTGGCAACAAGGTCAAAGTTACGATCATGTTTCGTGGTCGTGAGGTGACACATCCCGAGTTCGGCCGCGAACTCCTCCAACGCGTGGCTGATGAAGTTGCTGATATCGGTGTAATTGAATTTTTCCCCAGTATGCAGGGGCGGTTCATGCATATGGTTATGGCACCAAACAAGAAATAAAGACGTGTCACCCTTTCAGGTGTTGCACATAAATTGATCAATGAAGGAGATTGGGGATGCCCAAAATTAAAACCAACCGTGGTGCTGCAAAGCGCTTTCGTAAAACCGGAACCGGAAAAATCCGTCGCAATAAGGCTTTTACCAGCCATATTCTGACAAAAAAAACCACCAAGCGTAAGCGTGACCTGCGTCATGGCACAATTGTCGATGCTGCGGATCATAAAAATATCAGTTGCCTGATTCCTTACAAGTAGGGAACGGCAACTCGGCTTAAGTCCGTGAACTGTTGGGATTACAACTGTCTCCCCCTTCAGATCCGGCAGTGACCACACCATGAGGTGAGGCCACTTATTTTCACACTAGAAGGAGTTACAAGATGCCGAGAGTAAAAAGAGGTTTCAAAGCGAGACGTAGACGTAACAAGGTTCTTAAACTGGCCAAAGGTTACCGTGGAGCACGCAGCAAGTTGTTTCGCAGTGCCACAGAAGCCGTTGACCGGGCCCTGAATTATGCCTACCGTGACCGTCGTGTCAAAAAACGGGACTTCCGTGCCTTATGGATTGCCCGTATTAACGCTGCGGCACGCCAGAATGGTTTGAACTACAGCCGTCTGGTTCATGGTCTCAAACAGGCTGAGGTCGGCCTTGACCGTAAAGTGCTTGCCGAGATCGCAGTAACGGATCCCGCTGCATTCACAGCCGTTGTAGAAAAAGCCAAGGCTCAGATCCAGTAACAAGAACGATAAAAGAGATGGGGGCCACCTCATCTCTTTTTTATTTTGCATGTATGATGATGGAAGCCACATGGCTTCCATCATTTGTTTATAGCTGACAATCTCAGCATACAGAACAAGAGGATTTATGAAGGAAAAACTCGAAGCAATGTTGATCGCTGCTAAGCAGGCACTGGCTGATGCTGTAGATGAAACGGCTCTCCAGGATGTTCGTGTTCGGTTCTTGGGTAAAAAAGGTGAATTGACGGCTATCATGAAGGGGATGGGAGGCTTGTCATCTGAAGAACGTCCCGTTGTCGGTGCGGTTGCTAACCGGGTCAAAGACGAATTATCCGAAACATTCGAGCAGCGCCTTGCGGTATTGAAACAACACGCGATTGCGCAAAAGCTGGCTAATGAGAAGATTGATGTCTCACTTCCTGGTCGCCGCAGTTTGGTCGGTTCAAAACATCCCGTCACCCTGGTGACTGAAGAGTTGATTGAGATTTTTTCCTCGTTGGGTTTCTGTGTTGCTGAAGGTCCTGAAGTTGAACAGGATTTTTATAATTTTGAAGCGTTGAATATCCCCAAGGATCATCCTGCCCGAGATATGCAGGATACGTTTTATATTAACGATGAGGTGGTTCTGAGGACCCATACCTCACCTGTCCAGATACGTTCGATGATTAAGCAGAAGCCTCCTGTGCGCGTTATCGCCCCGGGAACGGTCTACCGTCGCGATTCTGATATCACCCACAGCCCGATGTTTCACCAGATTGAAGGCTTTATGGTGGATGAAAACATCACCTTTGGTGATCTGAAGGGGATTCTGACTACCTTCATTCAGGAGTGCTTTGGAAAGTCGGTGGGTGTGCGTTTTCGTCCGTCTTTTTTTCCGTTTACCGAGCCCAGTGCAGAAGTGGATATTCAGTGTGTGATTTGCGGAGGTAAGGGCTGCCGTGTTTGCAAGAATTCGGGTTGGTTGGAAATTCTGGGCAGCGGCATGATTGATCCCGAAGTGTTTAAATCCGTAAACTACGATTCTGAGCGTTACAGTGGTTTTGCCTTTGGTATGGGACTGGAACGGATTGCCATGTTGAAGTATGGCGTCAACGATTTGCGCTTGTTCTTTGAAAACGATGTGCGCTTTTTGCGCCAGTTTTAAAGTAAACGCAGCCGTATTAAAGCCATGCAGGGTTTCAACGACGTAAAAGGAATTTCAACATGAATGTTACATATAAATGGTTAAAAGAGTTTGTCGATTTCGATCTGGACGGTGATCAGTTGTCACACCAGCTGACCATGGCTGGTCTTGAAGTGGATTACATGGAGCACCTGGGAGCCGGGCTTGACAGTGTCATCGTGGCTCAACTCGACCGGGTCGAGGCGCACCCTGATGCAGATAAGCTGACCATGTGCCAGGTGAACACCGGCACAGAGGTTATTCCTGTTGTCTGTGGGGCCAAAAATCACAAACAGGGTGATCTGATCGCTCTGGCCCAGGTTGGGACGATTTTACCCGGTGACTTTAAAATTAAAAAATCAAAGATTCGCGGGGCGGTTTCCCAGGGAATGCTGTGCTCTGAAAAAGAGTTGGGCCTGGCCGAGGAGTCGGAAGGTATTTTAATTCTTCCTCAGGGTCTAGCACTCGGTACTCCGGTTTTTGATGCTCTAGGGCTTAAAGATATTCGCTACGAAATCGGTTTGACGCCAAACCGTGCTGATTGCCTCAGTGTCGCTGGTGTGGCCCGTGAAGTTGCAGCTATGGTCGGAAAAACTATGACGTTGCCGGAGGTGGCACCCGTTGATGAGGCAGCAGAAGAGATTGAAAAGTTGACCTCTGTGACCATAGAAGATGCGGATGGCTGCCCTCGCTATATGGCGCGACTGATTCAGGGCGTTAAAATTGGGCCTTCGCCGGGATGGTTAGTGCGGCGTCTTGAATCTGTTGGTCAACGTTCAATTAACAATGTTGTCGATGTGACGAATTATCTGCTGATGGAGCTGGGACATCCTCTTCACGCGTTTGATTTTGGTTCACTTCGTGGCCAACGCATTATTGTCAAGCGTGCTGCTGATGGAGAATCTTTCGTTACTCTCGATGGTCAGACCCGCACACTGCAGGGCTCCGATATGGTCATTTGTGATGCCGAAGGTTCGGTGGCACTGGCTGGCGTCATGGGTGGTGAGAACTCTGAGGTTGAAGATGATACCGTTGATGTCTTGCTCGAGAGCGCTTACTTTGATCCAATTTCAATTCGTCGCACCAGTAAACGTTTAGGGATTCATTCCGAGGCGTCACACCGCTTTGAGCGCGGTGCGGATATTGACATTGTTCCCGTAGCTCTTGAGCGTGCCACGGCCTTGATTCAGCAACTGGCCGGTGGTCGGGTCGCTAAAGGTGTGATCGATACGTATCCTAAGACGCTGGAAAAACGGACTGTTGCTATTACGGTCAACAAGACAAATCGTCTGCTTGGTCTGGACTTGACACTGCAACAGATCGATACGTTGCTGCGTTCTATTGAGCTGGAAACTACTGCCTTGGCTGGGGATGAAGAAGGGCTGCAGGTTGTCATTCCTATGTCCCGCCACGATCTTGAGCGCGAAGTTGATTTGATTGAAGAGGTTGCGCGTCTCAATGGTTATGACAACATTCCGGTAACGATGCCGGCTAGCCGTGTCGTGCACCGTCGTAAAGAAACACAGCAAAGTTTTGTCACGCAGTTGCGCGATGCCATGGTAGCCCAAGGTGCTCGGGAAATTATCAACTATTCCTTTGTATCACCCACATCCTGGGATAAAATTCAGTTAAAACAGGATGATCTGCGACGCACCAATGTTCGTGTCCTTAATCCGTTGACTGAAGAACAATCTGTGATGCGAACCAGTCTGGTTCCAGGTATGCTGGAGGTTGTGTCACGGAACCTGGCTTACCGAAGCGATGATTTGCGATTGTTTGAGTTGCGTCCGGTCTTTAATGTTGTTGCCGATCAGGACCAGCCGTGCGAGGTTGTTAACCTCTGCGCCATATTAACCGGTCGTCGCGAGTTGGAAGGGTGGTCTCAGCAGGATGATACCGTTGATTTCTTTGATCTCAAGGGGCTTGTTGAAGTTGTCGCGCAGCAGTTGAATCTATCGTCTTTGCAGGTTGAGGCGGATGCGTGTCAAAGCTATCTGCATCCGGGCAAGTCCTGTCGGATTTATAGTGGTAAAAAGCTGATAGGTGTTATGGGCGAAGTTCATCCTGTGGTCCAGGATGCGTATGATATCAATCAACCGGTTTTCCTGGTTGAGCTCGATGTGCCAGCCATGATCGCTGGTCGTGCCCAGGCTGCGACCTTTCAGCCGATCTCTCGGTTTCCTGATGTCTATCGGGATAGTGCTATTCTAATCGATGACGAAGTTTCGGCGGATCAGGTCCTCAAGGGGATTGGTTCCGTTAAAGTGAAAAATTTAGATGACGTTGTGCTGTTTGATCTGTACAGTGGAAAGGGTATTCCCGAAGGGAAGAAAAGCTTGGCTTTCAGGGTTCGTTATCGTTCCACAGAAAAAACTCTTACAGATGACGAAATTAATAAAATGCACGCCAAGATCGTAAAGTCATTAGAGAAAAATCTTGGTGCTGAGCTCAGATAGCTCTTGCAGCCTCCCCGGAGGCTGTGTTATAAACCGTTTAAAATCAACGTTCTGTCGATTCTGTCGAATTTTTATGATATGGAGGTATTATGACAAAAGCGGATCTTGTGGAAAATGTATATTTCAAGACAGGTTTTTCTAAGAAGGAATCCGCTGAGATTGTTGAAACGGTTTTCGAGTTGATGAAAGACACGCTTGAAGATGGCGATAAAATTAAAATCGCCGGTTTTGGCAATTTTGTTGTGAAGCAGAAAGCAACACGTCGTGGTCGTAATCCACAGACGGGTGAAGAAATTGAGATCAGCTCACGCAAGATTCTCACCTTCAAACCGAGTCAAGTACTAAAGACAGCGATTAACGAAGGGGACTGATCAGTCCCCTTTTTCATATTTACTCCATGAGTGTCGAGATCCCGGACAAACTTTTCTTCAAAATAGGTGAGGTAGCCTCAATTACAGGCGTTAAGCCTCATGTTTTGCGCTACTGGGAATCTGAATTCGGCGCCTTTTCACCCTCCAAAAGTCGTTCTCAGCAACGCCAATATCAAAAAAAAGATATTGAGCTGGTTCTTCAGCTTAAAGATCTCCTGTATAATCAAGGTTTCACAATTGCCGGGGCACGTAAAGCGCTCAGGGCAAGCAAAGGCAGTGCGCCAAAAACAGAGCAAAAGAGTGATCGTGAACATTTGCTTGAAATTCGCACTGAATTACGCAACTTGAGAAAGCGCCTTGATGACTGACGCGCTGCAGCCACCATTGATCATGGTCACCAATGACGATGGCATTCTGGCACCCGGCATTCAATCACTTGCCGATGCGTTGCAAAGTCTTGGCGAGGTGGTTGTTGTTGCTCCGGACCGAGAACGCAGTGCTGCTGGACATTCTCTGACTCTTCATCAGCCGGTGAGAGCGGATCAGATTTCTGAGAATCATTTTGCTGTAGATGGTACTCCGACAGATTGTGTTAATCTGGCGATTCATGGTCTGTTGCCGTATCGACCAGCTCTGGTTGTGTCCGGTATCAATCGCGGAAGCAACTTGGCGGATGATATTACCTATTCAGGTACGGTCGCCGCAGCCATGGAAGCGATGCTGATGCAGGTTCCGGCCTTGGCTGTATCACTGGAGATCGTCGCTGACAAGGTTGCGGATTACAGTTTTGCTTCACACTATGCCTATGTGGTCGCGCGGCAGATTCTTGAACATGGTTTACCTCACGATACGTTTTTGAATCTCAATGTTCCTTACGGAACACCCAAAGGGGTGAGAATCACACGGCAGGGAAAACGCCTTTACGATAACAAAATTGAGAGAAAGCAGGATCCACGAGGTCGAACCTATTACTGGTTGGGAGGCAACCTGTTGGGGTTTAACCGGCAAAAGGAGTGTGATTGCGGTGCCATTGCCGATGGCTATGCATCCTTGACTCCTCTTCATCTGGATTTGACAAACTATCAGTCGGTTCAACATCTGTCTGGTTGGGAGCTTGATTCCTGACGTTTCTGGAAATGTAACAATTATGGATTATTCAATCGCTCGTCGGCGAATGGTCGCCCAACACATCGTTTCTCGTGGCATTCATGATGCTGATCTCATTCATGTCATGGAAGAGGTGCCACGCCATCTGTTTGTTGAAGAAGCCCTGCAGAGTCAGGCCTATACCGACTATGCCTTGCCCATCGGAGAGAAACAGACCATTTCTCAACCTTATATGGTGGCAGTGATGACTGAGGCGCTGCAATTGAAACGGGGTGACCGGGTTCTCGAAGTGGGAACTGGATCAGGGTATCAGGCTGCTGTGTTATCACGCCTTGTTGCCCATGTTTACAGTGTCGAGCGGATTGCAACCCTGGCCAGGCGCGCTCGCCGTATTCTCGATAAAATCGGTAGCAGCAATGTTCATATCCAGGTTGCGGATGGGACCACCGGTTGGAGGGATCAGGCACCGTTTGATGGAATCATTGTTACTGCCGGAGCACCGCAAATCCCTCAGGATTATCTTGATCAACTGGTTGTGGGTGGTCGTTTGATTATTCCTGTTGGTGATAGCGGTCAACAGGTTCTGAAACGGGTGACCCGGGTGGCGGAGCAGCAATTTGATGAAGAAGAGATTTTACCGTGCCGGTTTGTTCCCCTCATTGGTGAACACGGTTGGAGCCAATAATTGTGACAGCTCTGGTTCGTCGTCTTTATGATTGGGTCTTGAGTTGGGCGGATTCACCCTATGCGACGGTGGCATTGTTTTTCCTGGCGCTGGCGGAATCGTCCTTTTTTCCCATTCCTCCGGATGTGCTGTTGTTGGCCCTGTGCCTGTCTTTGCCTGCATTGGCACCGCGCTATGCTTTGATCTGTACTTTAGGATCTGTTCTCGGTGGAATGCTTGGCTATCTGATTGGTTTTTCTTTTTGGGGATCGACCTCGCAGTTGTTTTTTACCTGGGTTCCGGGATTTACTCCAGAGCTTTTTGCCCGTATTCAGCATTTATTTCAACAGTATGATTTCTGGTTTGTTTTTACAGCGGGATTTACACCGATTCCCTATAAAATTATTACGGTTGGCGCTGGGGTGTTCAATCTTCAATTTATCATTTTTGTCGTTGCTTCCTGTATCAGCCGTGGGTTACGATTTTTTCTGATCGCTTGGCTTGTCAGCCGCTATGGGTCGTCAGCCCGTTCTTTTATTGATGAGAATTTCAACCGTTTAACCATCGCATTCACCGTGTTGCTGGTTGGTGGTTTTGTTGTGGTTCGCTACGTGTTTTAAGTCTTGTCGGGAGACCTTCCGAAAAAGGAGAATGGCCTCTGATGCGTGTTATCGCACTGACCTTGTTGACACTGATAACCCTGGTGGCGTGCGCGATATCAGGGGTGAATCACGTTGTTCAGCCGGGACAGACACTTTACCGTATCAGTAAAACCTATGGGGTTTCTGCCGATAAAATCGCCGCCTACAATCATATTAAAGATCCTACCCAGATCAAAGCTGGTGAATCCTTATGGATTCCTGGCGTCCGTCATACGCGCACCGTTGCTGTTGTGCCAGGTACAACACGTCAAACCCTTCAAAAATCCATTCCGAAAGTTCCCCGTAAAAAAACAGTGAAACCACCGAAAACGGTGAAGAAAAAATCACCGTCAAAAGTGTCACAACCTGTGCGTAAACAGCCAAGTGTTGCTGTTAAAAAAGGCCTTCTGGACTGGCCGGTGAGAGGTGCAGTACTGCAGACGTATGGTGTGAAAAATGGCGAACGCAATAAGGGAATTGTGATTGCGGCTTCTGAGGGGACACCTGTACTTTGTGCAGCTGCAGGGCAAGTGATCTACAGTGGCAGCGGTATACAAGGTTATGGCCATCTCCTGATTGTCAAGCATAGTGACAATCTCTACACTGTTTACGGACACAATCGATCGACACTGGTTAAGACCGGTGCGTTTGTCAATAAGGGGCAGAGAATTGCCCTGTCGGGTCGTGTCCCTTCACTGGGACGAGGTGGGGTGCATTTTGAAGTCAGGCAGGGAAATCAGGCGGTTAATCCGGCTTTTTACTTGCCATGACACACGCATTTTACTACCTTTAAATCTCCGTAGTTTTCAATGTTGTCATATGTTTAACCCCAGGATGGAGGAACCATGTCAGCAGAAAAAGCGAGTGACAGTTCAAAAAAGAAAAAAAACAAGGCTTCATCTGCGCGAGAAACCTCGGGTGATGATGCCATCAAATATTATCTGCACGACATCCAGAAATCCAAATTGTTAACGGCGGAAGAAGAGCGGGCGCTTGCCACAAAAGTTGAAGCAGGAGATGAGCAGGCCCGGGCTAAAATGATTGAATCCAACCTGCGTCTGGTGGTCAAAATCGCCAAACGCTATATGAATCGTGGTTTGCCGTTTCTTGATCTGATCGAGGAAGGCAATATGGGATTGATTAAAGCGGTGGAGCGCTTTCAGGTCGCCAAAGAGTGCCGTTTTTCAACCTATGCCACTTGGTGGATTCGTCAGTCTATTGAACGCGCACTGGTGAATCAGAGTCGAACGATCCGTCTGCCGGTCCATGTCTCAGATAATGTCAATCGTATGCTCAAGGCCACCAAAGAGGTGCTTAAAAAATTGAACCATGAGCCTTCAGAAGCACAAATTGCTGAGGCGATGGGGGCACCTGTCGAAGAAGTGCGGCGTTTGCAACAACTGGTCAAAAAAACTTATTCTATTGAGCATCCGCTCGGCGACAATGACAACTATTCGTTGATGGACACTCTGGAAGATTCCTCGGTGATTAATCCAGCCGAATTGCTGGAAAATCAGGACCAGTATGATTTTGTGAATAAATGGCTGTCCAGCTTAAAGGAAAACGAACGTGATATTCTTATGCTGCGTTTCGGTCTGAATGATTGTGAACCGGAGACTCTAGATACGATCGGTAAACGTTACGGGGTGACACGGGAGCGAATTCGTCAGATTGAGGCAAAGAGCCTTGATAAATTGCGGCGCATGATGCGCGAAGAAGCTGAAAACCAACTGTAGACTATCTTGACTCACAAGAGGAGTAATTGGTGGAAGAACTGAGAAGTATCATTCGGGATATTCCCGATTTTCCCAAAAAAGGGATTGTTTTTAAAGATATTACGACGCTGCTCGCTGACGGCAAGAGCTTTCATCGTATGATTGATTTGATTGCGCATCGTTATATCGGACAGAAGATTGATAAAATTGTTGGGGTTGAAGCGCGTGGCTTTCTGTTGGGTTCGGCCTTAGCCTATAAATTGGGCGTTGGAATTGTATTGGTGCGTAAGCCGGGGAAGCTGCCGTATAAAACCTTGAAAAAGACCTATGATCTTGAGTATGGCACCGATACCCTCGAAATCCATGAAGATGCTTTTCAGCCGGGAGAACGCGTGCTCATCGCCGATGACCTTCTGGCAACCGGTGGCACGGTTACCGCTGTTGTTGAATTGGTTGAGGAACTTGGAGCCGATCTGGTTGAATGTGCGTTTCTTGCTGAACTTGATTTTCTCAAAGGTCGTGATCGTCTGCCGGAGAATAAGGTGTTCAGTCTGTTGCATTTTTAATATAAAGCCTTGCCATGAACTATGGCCTGGGCTATAAATATCGCCTTTGGCCCCGTAGCTCAGCTGGATAGAGCGATCGCCTCCTAAGCGATAGGCCACTGGTTCGACTCCAGTCGGGGCCGCCAATAAAATCAAGCCTTTAGCAGCTAATGCTAAGGGCTTTTTTTATTGTTTATTCTCTTGGGATGCAAATTTTTTCGTCTGTGTGTCTGTTTCTTTACTCGACCTTTGAATGAAATATCTATAATATTTAAGTTGGTTCGTATTGAAGGAGGTAGCTGATGACTTTGAATGAACGCTTGGAGCGTATTCACGACCAGATTCAACAGAGCTGTAACTCTGTTGGTCGGATTGCCGTGGCTTTGTATGACGATAAAACCGATATTCTTCATACCTTCTTATCCAGTAGCGAGGAGAATCCATTTCACAACTATCAGATTCCTCTGTCTCAGGTTCCGTCCCTGAATATGTTGGCCATGTCAGGGGAAAATCGCCTTATTTCCGATATTCCGGCAAGCCTGTCCGATTCGAACTCACACCACAGCAAACAAATTGTTGGTAGTGGATATTGTTCCAGTTTGACCATACCGCTAAAGTTGCAGGGAAAACTTTTGGGATTTTTGTTCTATGACTCATTTGAAAAAGACGATTTTTCTGTAACCATGCAAGGAACGCTCAATTTATATGCGCAACTTATTTGTGAAACGATTTCCCATGATCTGGCATCGATAAAAACATTACGCGGTGCAGTGGTGACAGCTCGGGAGTTCAGTCGTCAACGGGATGAGGAAACCGCCGCGCACTTGTCGCGGATGGCTCATTATTCACGTTTGATCGCTATGGAGGTCAGTGATCACTACCAGATCAGTGAAGAGACCATTGAGTACCTCCATCAGTTTGCTCCGTTGCATGATATCGGCAAGGTGGCCATCCCTGATCGAATTCTTCTCAAGAAGGGGCGTTTGACCGATGATGAACGCGAGGTGATGCGCTCTCATGTTCTTCGTGGCGTAGAAATTATTGACCTGATGATCGATGAGTTTGATCTGGGTACCGTGCGCCATATCGAGTTGCTGCGCAATATTATTGCCGGGCATCACGAACGGTTTGATGGTTCCGGCTATCCTTCCGGTCAGCAGGGGTTGGATATTCCCGTTGAAAGTCGTATTATCGCAGTGGCGGATGTTTTTGATGCTTTGACAACACAGCGTCCTTATAAACCGGCCTGGTCTTTTGACGAGGCTCTGACCCAGATGCAGACAACCGAGTCTGCATTCTACGATCCAGCCTGTGTGGCGGCCCTTGCCAAACGACGCGATGATGTGGAAGCCATTCGCCGCCGTTTCGTCGATCCACCTGCGGACTGATCATTCAAGGAAACCCAATGAGTTCAAAGAAAAATTATCAATGTCACCGCTGCCTTGGCGTCTGGGAAAAGACCGGGCGAACCTCGTGCAGTGCTCCTCCCGGAAAAATCAAAGCTCCGGCCGATTGTCCCGGCCAACAGCAGGAGCTGATTCACGAATGTTTTGACCAGTACTGTGATGATACGGAACAGGCCCGTCTGGCTCAAGTCGCTGCGCGCGTCGAAGGGTTGTGCTATCAGTCTGATTCCGATGAACAGTCGGTGCATCCGCGTTGGACGCGTGTCGAGGATACTATTGCCCTGGCTAAACTGATGGGCTATCAGACCATCGGTATTGCGACCTGTCTTGGCTTGTTGGCGGAAACCCGTCAATTGAGTGAAATTCTCGAAGCCCAAGGGTTTGATGTGGTTTCCGTGTGCTGTAAAGCCGGGGGAATTGATAAAATTAAACTGGGGATTGAAGAGCAGGATAAAGTGCGCCCGGGCCATTACGAAGCGGCCTGTAATCCGATTGCCCAGGCAGCGTTCCTCAATGAATCAAAGACCGATATGAATATCATTGTTGGATTATGTGTCGGTCACGATATGCTGTTTAATCTCCATTCTAAGGCTCCGGTCACGACTCTCGTGGCCAAGGATCGAGTTACCGGTCACAATCCTGTCAGTGTTCTTTATGGACAGAATTTTTACTACAAACGGTTGAAGAAATCGCCGTTGAAGGTCGACTGAAAAATTCCCTCCCTATGGAAGAGAAGGTGGTTATGAACGTCGGTCAGTTTGTTGCTCATCGTGGCTATCGTAGCGATTATCCGGAAAATACGCTTTTGGCTCATCAAATGGCTGTTGAAGCGGGCGCCCTGTTTGTGGAAACCGATATCCAGATGAGTGCTGATGGTGTTCCGGTGTTGTATCACGATATCGACATGTTGCGTCTCAGTGGTCTGCAACAACGGCTCGACGAGTTTACCGCAGAACAATTGAAGCAGGTCTGTGTCTGTGAGCCGGAACGGTTCGGAAGTCGCTTTGAACAGGAACCGCTGGCAACACTGGATGCCTTCGTTGTCTGGCTGGCGGACAGACCACAGGTCACCGCTTATATTGAAATCAAGCCGGAATGTCGCCAGGGCTATGGTTTAAACGCGGTCACCCAGATTATGAATCGATTAAGGCCTGTCTTTGCGCAAGTGGTGATTATCAGTTTTGATCTTGATAGCATCGGTTTGGCCCGCCATATTGGTGCGCCGCGTGTCGGAGTGGTTCTGAGTACCTGGCAGACATTGCAGATGTCGGTTGTCAGCCAGATTCAGCCGGATGTTTTTTTCTGTGATGCCTACCTGGTGCCCGACGATGCAGATCTTGCTTCAATCAAAACGCCTTTTGTGATCTACGAAGTTTCAGAGTTTTCCAAAGCAGAATACTGGTTGTCGCGTGGCGCCGCTCAGGTTGAGACGTACAACATCGGGACGATGCTCGAAACTCTGGCGAAAAAGTGATAGGGTAGGCGCATTTTTAATGATTGAGTGGATAGGAGTATCGTAATGGAAATTGCTGATGATGCGCATTGCTTTGTGTGCGGTCCGGAAAACTCCCGTGGTTTGCAGGCTAAATTTGAGATGGACCCTGAACGGTTGCGCTCTCATTGTCAAATTTCGCTGTCCGGGGAGTTCCAGGGCTGGCAGGACGTAGTTCATGGCGGCATGCTGGCCACGTTGTTGGATGAAGCGTCCATCTACGCCTGTCGGACCATTGCACCTCGCTGTGTAACGGCGGAGTTGGCGGTACGCTATAAAAAACCAGTTCCTGTGGATACGCCGTTGGATATCAGTGCGGAAGTGGTTGAACAGAAAAAGAGGGTATTTCTGGTCGAGGCTAAGATTGCCATCAATGGAACCGTTCATGCTGAAGCCAGTACCAAGGTCTTTCGGCTGTAATTTGCAACAACAGGAAATGTAATGACATATAACGATATTTTGCGTCGCTTCCGTTATGCGGTGGATTTGTCGGATGACGCAATGGTAGATATTTTTTCTGAAGGTGGAGTGACACTGGACAACGGCGAATTGGTTGCTTTGTTGCGCCGTGAAGAGGATGAGGGTTGTAAACCCTGCAGCGAAAAACGTATGAAGCAGTTTTTGACCGGCCTGGTGCGTTTTACCCGCGGTGAAGCTCCTGCGGGAACGCCACCGTTGATCGGTGAAAACGACTCGCTGACCAATAACGTAATTCTCAAGGCCATACGCATAGCTCTGGAGATGCAAGAACAGGATATGCTGGAAGTGTTTGCTCAGGCTGGGTTTACCATCTCACGTTCAGAGCTCAGTGCTCTGTTTCGTAAAAAGGGACACAAAAATTACAAACCCTGCGGCGATCAGTTGTTGCGGAATTTTTTAAAAGGCTTGACCCTGCATAATCGCGCATAGCCCGACCGTTAAAAAAATGGCCGGATAATTCATGTTATCCGGCCATTTCCTCATGTCATTTCTTGCTGTCCAGTAACTGCCTTAATGCCTCTTGATCCACCTTTCGTTGCCAAAGTGGTGTGTTGTTTCGTTGATACGCGGCCTGTTGTTCCTCATAGGTTTTTTTGTCGTTGCTACGGTAAAGAATGCCTAGCGGATAACGTTCGGTGTCCAATGCCAGAGCCAAGGCCGCAGCGCGATCAGACGGATCGTGATCCTCAATAATGCGGCAATGCTCTTTATACCAGGCATAGGTGTTGAGTTTGTTAAAGGAGACACAGGGCTGAAAGATTTCTACCACAGCCAGGCCCTTGTGCTCAACGGCCTGTTCAATCAGATCCTGAGTCAGCTCTTTGTGCCCGATGAAGCTGCGGGCAACAAATGAGGCATTCTGGGCGATGGCAATGGCCATGGCATTGATCGGTTCCTCGGTCACTCCTCGTGGTTGGGTGGTGGTTTTCATCCCTTCAAGTGTGGTGGGTGAGCCCTGTCCTTTGGTCAGGCCGTAGATCTGGTTGTTGTGCACCAAAACCGTGATATCCGGATTGCGTCTCAACATATGCAAAAAATGGTTGCCGCCTTCAGCGTACATATCACCATCACCGCCAACAGCGACCACCGTGAGTTCAGGATTGGCGCCTTTGACCCCTGTGGCAATGGGTAAGGCCCGGCCATGCAGGGTGTGAAACCCGTTGCTGTGGATGTAGTGAGGCAACTTTCCTGCCTGGCCGATACCGCTGATAATCGCGGTTTGTTGTGGTGTTTTGTTCAAGTTTTCCAGGCTTTTTTTCAAGACCTCTAAAATAGCAAAATCACCACAACCCGGGCACCAGGAGATCTCTTGTGATCCGGGGCGTTGTGAGTCGTAAAGTAAGTTACTCATGGTGGCCTCCTTTCACCAGCGCATTCAATTGCTCGGACACATATTCGCAGGACAGGGCACGACCATCGTATTTAAGGATGCGCTGCTCTATGCGGCAGGCGTAATCACGCTGGAGCAGGTCGGCAAACTGGCCGGTAAAGTTTTGCTCCACGGCAATGATCTGCTGTGCCTGGTTGAGATAGTCGGTGATCGATTTTGGCAAGGGGAAGACCTGACTGAAGTGAAGCAGGGCAAGTCCGGGAATCGCGCACGATTCAACGGCATCTTTAAGAGTGTTGTAGGTTGATCCCCAACTGATGACCAATGTCGAGTAGTCTTTGGTGCCGACCAGGGTCGGTTGCAACGCCTCATCAATCATCTGTTGCTGTTTGCGCATCCGTTTTTCGGGCATGGCTGCGCTCAGGGTAATCTCCTCGGTGGTGTCTCCGTACTCATCGTGTTCGTTACCATTGGCGATTACAACACCCTGACCGTGACCGGGAAGAGCGCGCGGTGAGATGCCGTTGTCGGTAAGCTGATAGCGCTGGTAATCTTCAGGGGATTCAATGATCTGCAGTGGCTCCATTTCGGGCAAGGAAACCTGATCGCTGTTGTAATAGGTGTCGACGAAATATTCATCGGTCAAAATGAAACAGGGGGTCTGAAACTTGTCGGCCATGGCGAACGCTCGTGCCGATAATTGCACGGCTTCTTCAATGTCTTTTGGGGCAAAGATGGTTCGGGGGAAATCGCCATGTCCTGCATGGAGCACCAAATTAAGGTCGCCCTGGGCTGTGCGAGTGGGCAGTCCGGTTGCT
Source organism: Desulfuromonas acetoxidans DSM 684 (assembly GCF_000167355.1). Classification (NCBI taxonomy): domain Bacteria; kingdom Pseudomonadati; phylum Thermodesulfobacteriota; class Desulfuromonadia; order Desulfuromonadales; family Desulfuromonadaceae; genus Desulfuromonas; species Desulfuromonas acetoxidans. Next base: position 117,153 of record NZ_AAEW02000011.1, on the reverse strand, counting down.
GGACCGGGCCGTTGTGCCAAATGCAGCACAAAGGGTGTTTCAGACATGCCGGACAAGCTGATCAGCTCTTCCATCAAAGCAAAGCCGCCACCTGAAGTGGTGACCATGCCGCGCCCTCCGGCGTACCAAGTGCCGATACAGGCACCGGCTGCAGCAATCTCATCTTCAAACTGCTCGACCACCAGGTCAAAATTTTGTGCCTGCTGACTGAGAAAAACCGCAACTGCTGTCGATGGTGACATCGGATAGAAAGATAACGCGTTGCACCCTCCGCTTAACGCGCCCACAGCGACCGCTTCACTGCCATTAAGTAATGTCTGGTCATTGACGCTGTTATCGGTACCCAGAGTAAAGGTGCAGTTCTGGTCGTTTTTCAGCTTTTCCCCTTGGGTCCAGCCGTAGTGTAGTGCTTTGAGGTTTTTTTCGACAATTGACGCTTGTTTGTCGTCGAAAGCCTCTTTGACCAGTTCCTCTACCAGGTTTTGGTCGATATCAAATAAGGCCGTTACCATGCCGGCACACAGAGTATTCAGCTCTTTTTTAAAGTTTTTCTCGTCCTCTTCGTCCCAATCCAGGGCAAAGACATGCTCTGTTGGTGGTGTACCATCAAGGAATGTGTCACTGCCGAGAATAATCGCCTGTGGTGTCAGCCGTGGGGCGACCCAGTCGATGACCCCGGTGGTGAACGGAACCAGCAGGTCGATCTGTTCACGGTAACTGCGTATCGGGGATGAACCGACGCTGATGGTGATGGTGTTGAGACCGCCGCGCACACGTGACATGTATTCTTTGGTGGCGTAGATGTGATAACCGGATTGCTTGAATGCACGGATGAGGATCCGTTCCACCGTGTTGACGCCTTGGCCGGCCTGGCCGCCAAGAACGATATTGACCCGTTGCATTTTTTCTCCTCCTTGTTGCGAAAGCGTTAAAAGAGTGTCGTGAGAAATGATGCTGAACGACAGCAGACACGCGAGCAGCGCGTGACCGCTTGATGGATTTATGATACTAAGTAGAACATCTTCATGCAGGTCTGTCGAATAATTCTTTTAAATGATTCTTAGCGGTCATTCTCCAGGAAAACGCTGGGACGTATTTTTTTTAATTTTATGAAATGCACAAGGAACAGAGATGAAGCGTCTGATTCAGCTTAGCAAACGCCGTGTCTATGGTATTTTGGCGGGTGAGGATGCTCTTGACCGAGCGTGTGAGGGTATTCCTGACAGTGGCTGCCACGAATTACCGTTTAATTTTTCCTTCAATGTTGTCAATGGGGCTGCAACAAAACTGGCCGAGCAGGTGGCTGGACCCAATCTGATTCTGGTGTGGTTGCTGCAGTTACTCGGTAGCCCGGTGTGGATGTTCGGCTTTCTGGTGCCGATTAAACAGGCCGGTTCTCTGTTGCCGCAACTGGTGGCTTCGGGGCAGATCCGTCGTCTGACTGTGCGCAAATGGGTGTGGGTGGCGGCCGGTGTTATTCAGGCACTGACATTGTTGTTGATGATTCCGGTCGCACTGACCTTTTCACCACGGGTCGCCGGATTGATCATTCTCGGGTTGTTTACGCTGTTCAGTGTCGCCAGTGGCACGGCGTCGATCGCTTTTCAAGATGTGCTGGCCAAGACCATTATCAAAGGACATCGGGGACGTCTTCTGGCCTCGCGCTCCTTAATCGGAGGGGTGTTGACCATGACTGCCGGGGCGATTCTGCCCATTCTCAAGGCAGAAGGGCGCTCTGATTTGGTGACCGTGTTTGTATTGATTGTTGTTGGCGCCGCACTATGGCTGATTGGCTCCGTCTGCTTTGCAGTTATTCGTGAGCACCCCGGTGAAACACAAGGGGGACGCAACCCCATTCATGAGATGACCATTGGCATTGATTATTTGAGGCGTTACTCAGGATTTCGGCGTTTCCTTCTGGCTCGGGCGCTATTGCTCAGTGTTGAATTGGCGACGCCCTTTTATTTTCTACATGCCAGTCACAGCATGGAGGTGAATGGCGGATTTATCGGTCAATTGGTGCTGGCGATTGGTGTGGCGCAGGTTTTGAGTAGTCCGTTTTGGGGCCGTTTGGCAGATCGCACCAGTAAAACAGTCATGACCTACAGTGCCATCCTTTCCGTTACTGCGGCTCTTTTGATCTTATGGGTTGCCGGTGCCTGTCCGGCCTCCTGGCAACAGGTTGGTTTCTTTATCAGTTTTGTTCTGGTCGGTCTGGCTGAATCCGGAATTCGTCTGGGGCGGAAAACCTACCTGGTTGATGCTATCACCAATGATGATCGCGCTACCTGTGTTGCATTTACCAACAGTTCCGTTGGTATCCTGGCCCTGCTGGCAGGTGGGGCTGGTATTATTGCGCAATGGTTTGGTTCTGATATGTTGATCGCGGGTCTGGTCGTTGCGGGTGTGCTGGCCATTTTCAGTTGTCGCTGGATGCCTGAGGCCGACCTGATGCTCAATGACCCTAACGGATAATTAAAGGATCATGACATGATGACGAAGACCCTTTGGCAGCCCCGCTGGTTCTCCTTTGATGCTTCATCGTCACCGGCCTCGCCTTGCTGGCCGGTGCGAATTGTGGCCTCTGCCCACCTTGATCAGGCTGGTTCTCTCGACTATGCCGTGGTTAAAGGACCGGTTTGCCCTCTGCTGGTGGCCTGGAAGCCAACAGCTATTGTTCTGGCGCAGCTGCTGTGCCATCAATCCGTGGGCGACGTTCTCGCTGACTGGCAGGACCGCTACCCAAGCCAACACTGGTCGGCTAAATCCCATCTTCCTTTTGCTGTGGAAGCTCTTCTCAATGGTGGCGAAGTTCGCGACATTATCCCATTGGCCATGGATGGTACCGTATTCCAACAGTCGGTATGGACAACCTTGCTGCGGGTTCCATCAGGTCAGGTTGTCTCCTATGCCGATCTGGCGGCGGCCAGTGGTTTCCCGCGTGGCAGCAGGGCGGTAGGCTCGGCCATGGCCGCTAACCCTATTCCCGCTCTGGTGCCGTGTCATCGAGTGATCCGCAGCGATGGACAGCCGGGAAACTATGGTTCAGGAACAGATGTTAAAGTTCATATGCTCCAGTGGGAAGTGGTCCACTGTTGCGATAAATAGGGAGTTGTCATGTTGCATGAAGAAAGTTTGGGACCCCACGAAATTCACCTTGAACGCTGGATTGAATGTGCTCCTTTTGAACAATTACTAGGCATGGACATTGTACGTGCTGAAGATGGCGAAGCGATCTTGACCATGCCGTTTCGTCGTCAGTATGCCAACGGCGGGTCGATTATGCACGGTGGGGCGACAGTGAGTCTGGCGGATACGGCTGCCGTGATGGCACTGAAAAGCAAGGTCGAGCCGGGAACCCATTTCGGCACTACGGATATGGCGATTCGCTTTCTGCACCCGGTGATCCAGGGGATGATCACGGCAAAAGCCCGTGTGGAGCAGCAGGAAGAACGGTTGTGGCATGCACGGGTAGAGATTGTTACCGAAGCGGATGTCGTGGCCATGGAGATGACAGCGGTGTTTAAGATCTCCCGGCGGCGGTTAACCACTGTGGCTGAGGGGCGTTGATGGAAAGCATTCAGCCCGCTCAATGGTTATGGGGTTGTGGGGCGATTGGCCTGCTGGCACTGGTTTATGCCTGGGGGCGACTTATTTTTCTTCGCGGGTTACGCAGACGCCTGGATGAAAGCCTTGTCCGGGTGGATGAATCCCAGCGTCTGACCCAGGTTTTACAGCAACAACTGGCCGATAGGGAACAGCAGAATCGCGCACTGCAACAGGCGGTCGAACACGCCCGTCTTCAAACTGCCGAAATGACCACCCGACTTGAACTGGAGCGGCAGCAAAGCGCGGAAAAACAGGCGTTGTTGCTTGAAGCCAAAGAACAGTTGACCCAGCAGTTTAAGGTTGTTGCCGGGGAAATTTTTGATGAGCGGGGTCGTCAATTCAAAGAGGTTAACCGCGAAGAATTATCCCAGTTGCTGACGCCGTTACGTCAACAACTCGATGGTTTTCGACAAAAAGTTGATGATGTGCATGTGACCGATGTTCGAGAGCGAGCGACACTGCGCCAGGAACTTGAGCAGCTGCGCGGTTTGAATCAGCAGATGTCTGAAGATGCCCGCCAACTGACGCGTGCGTTAAAAGGGGATCGTAAGGTTCAAGGCAATTGGGGCGAACTGGTGCTTGAACGATTGCTTGAACAGTCTGGATTGCGCCGCGGTGTGGAATATGAGGTTCAGGGCAGTTTTCGCGATGCCGACAATCGCTTATTGCGCCCGGATGTGATTATCCACCTGCCTGAAGGCAAAGATATCATTGTCGATTCAAAGGTTTCTCTATCGAGTTACGAACGCTCCTGCCGTGAGGATGATCCTGAACAGCGCCAGCAGTGTCTTAAACAGCATGTTCAGGCGGTCTGTCAGCATGTTTTGGGACTGAGTGAAAAGCATTATGCCAACCTTAAAGGGGTGCGTTCCCTTGATTTTGTCGTCATGTTCATGCCCATTGAAGCGGCTTTGGTGGTGGCCTTGCAACAGGATGGTGAACTGTTCAATGAAGCGTTTGACCGCCATGTTGTTATGGTATCGCCGACCACGCTGTTGGCGACATTGCGCACCATTGAAAATATCTGGCGTTTTGAACGGCAGAATCAAAATGCTCAGGCCATTGCCGATAAGGCCGGGGCGATTTATGACAAGTTGCGTGGCTTTGTCGAGGAGATGGAAAAGCTCGGTACGCAATTGGATACCGTTGGCCATACATATACGGCGGCCATGAACAAGTTGAGTCAGGGCCGTGGCAACCTGATCAGCCAGGCCAGCCGTTTTGTTGATCTCGGCGTCAAGGTGAAAAAGACCTTACCGGCGACGGTGATGGAACGCGCGGAACTCGATGAGGGTAAATAGAGCAGGATGATGGTCTGACAGGCTGTTGAAAAGACCCCCGGTGTGAACATCACCGGGGGTCTTTTTTATAACGTCAGTTCTGATCCTCTGTGGGGGGAATTTGTAACGTTTTAATTGCTTGATCAACATCGGGGTTTGATTCAAGGCATGATTGATCACTGAGGAGGTGATCGTCGCCGCTGTAACGGCATCCACATCAGGGTTGAACGGTTTTGTTTCGGTCAACACACGTCCAACCAGAATCTGCTTCAACTTACGCATGTCCTGTTGATCAAATTCCTGATTGCCGTATTTGGTCAACTGTAGAGCCGCAACATCGATAATTTTCAGGGACGAATCGAACAGATAAATAAAATGAACATCATGGCAGATATCACAAACCGTGGAGCGGCTGACCACTTCAGCCAGCAGGGTTCTATGTTCTCCGCCTCGTTCAACGACTCCGCGAAACAGGCTGTGTCCTTCAATGCCCTTGATCTTTTCCAAGGAATCAATAATTCCCTGGCGTGCCATCAGACGGCGTACCTTGGTGACGATCTGTTGTTCAGAAAACGGCAGTGGTGTTTCCTGGGCGATATCCACCAGGTCATCCTCGGGCAGGAGTAGATCCTCCGGCAGTTCGTCAATCATTTCCGTTAACAGCTCCAGCGTTTCTTTGATGTCCCAATTGGTGCCGATATGGGTGCCCGCAACAACACCGGCCTGGCCGGGTGCAGACTGCCGCACATAAACCGTGAACGGGGTTGTTTTCCCCCCGACATCACGCCAGAAAAGATAGTTTTCGTCGAGAAACATCGGAAATGCTACATCGTAGTAATCAATAAAATCCGCAACCCTTTTGGGATGGTTGCCGACGGCAACGCCGACGATCCGCACCTTGTCTTTAAGATTGGGATCACGTTCGATGCGATGATACAACGTGTTGTAAATTGGTGCCTGATCTTTGCAATGCGGGCAGTGAACATTGAGGAACTCGAACAGAACCACTTGCGCCTGAATCGCGCTGGGGGAAAAAAAATTCCCCTGAACGTCATTAAGCCCCAGATAGGCTCGCTGACGGGGAGATTCAGGCATGGGGAGTTGCAGCTCAGGAAAGGGATATCCGGTGCTGATCGGTGTTGACTGCTGTGCCCAACTCAGGGAGATGCACATTAAAAACAATAAAATACTTATAATAAATTGTTTCATGTCTGATATCCTGTTGATAGTGATGACGTGATGTTGTCAGGGAGTATACGCGTCTTGTTTTGTTGGTTTTTCCATGGTTTTGTTTTCAGTTTTCATGAGTGTGACACATTATGCGGAGGAACCATGGAAAGATGGATTGTCATTGTTACACTGTAACAGATTGTGGTTCGGTTTAAACCAGACAGATCAGGAAACATGACTCATTGATCGGTTATGGCGGTCATGTCATACCAATACCTCCAGGGATTCCCATGCGTGCTTCGTTTCGTACTCGCATACTGATAACGATTGGATGTATCCTGCTGCTGTCAGCCGGTTCAATCGCCTATTTTGCTCAAAACCATGCGCAAAGGGCGGTGTTGGATTCGGCGGACCGTCACGGGATTGATTTGATGAACGCGGTGTTGCTCACTATTGAAAATGAGTATCGCAGCCTTGAATTTCACCGCCATATCACGGTGGAGCGGCGTAAGGTGTCCCTCAAAGACGTGGTCATCGTTGCAATGTCCCACCTTAAAGAACTCTATGGCGAAGTCCAACGGGGTAAAATCAGCGAATCGGTGGCGCGGCGTGAAGCGTTGGAGCAACTCAGGCAACTGCGTTATGCCAACGGGGTGGGCTATTTCTGGGTGAATGATCTCAGCGAGCCTATTCCCAAGGTGTTGATGCATCCAATCCTGCCGGAGCAGGAAGATGGTCGCTCTGCTGTTGATGACAAATATTATCGTGCCACCCAAGGCCATGAACATCTGTTGGTTTTGATTGCCAAGCTGATTCGGCGTGATCAAGAGGGGTTTGTCAATTATCGTTGGAACAAGCCAACGTCACAGGGGGTTACGGAAGAACAGCCGAAAATCTCTTATGTCCGTTTGTTCAAACCATGGAACTGGGTGGTGGGTAGCGGCGTGTATCTGGATGATATCGAGGCCGAAGTCCAACAACGTCTTGATGAGATTCTGGTCGAGCTTAAGCGTACCTTTTCCCGTGTGCATGTCGCTCAAAACGGCTACATGTTTATTTTCGATGGTCAAGGCAACACGCTGATTCATCCCGATGCCAGAGGCGAGTTTGCGGACCACGGCTTTCCAAATGCCGGCCAATTTAAACGCGCTGCGGCGACGCCCAATGTTCCCATTGAATACCATTGGCACCATCCACGTTACGCGGGCGCCCAGCATGCCAAACGCGCTTATGTCAGTTATTTTGAACCGTTGGATTGGTATATCGTTTCCACCATGTACCTCGATGATCTGGCGCACAGCGGATATGAATTGCGCCGGGATATTCTGATGGTTTCCGGACTGGTTTTGTTGGTGGCCGCCATGGTGTCTTACCTTTTCTCCTATTCGTTGACCCGACCGTTGTTGCTCCTCACTGATGTGGCGCGGCGCATTGAGCACAGTCAAGACATGGATATTTCTGTTCCAATCTGTGGTGCGAGTGAAACGCGGGAACTGGGGCAGGTGCTGCAGAATATGTTGGCTTCGATGAAGGGGCTGTTGCATGACAAAGAGGCTGCCATGCGGGCCATTGAAGTCAGCAACAATGATCTTATCGCCGCAAATAAACAACTGGCCAGGGAGATGGTTGAACGGCAAGAGGCTCAGCAGGCTCTGGAAAATAATGAACAAAAATATCGGAGCTTATTTGAGCTTTCCTACGATGCCATTGTGCTGGCTGATTGTGATAGCCATCAGATTCTTGATAGTAATCATGCTGCAGAAGAGATGTTCGGTTACAGTCACGATGAAATGCAAGGAATGGTGCCGAAAGATTTTTCTCCGATCAATCAAGCGGATGGCAGTTTGTCGGAACTCAAAGTCTCTGAAAAAATATCCCGGCTTATTCATGAAGGACACCAGTTTTTCGAGTGGACACATAAAAAACGAGATGGCACGCTATTCCAGGCCGAGGTCCATCTGACGCTGATCCCTCTCGACGGCAAACAGGCGATGTTGGCGGTGGTCCGTGATGTGACTCAACGCAAATACGCTGAAGCCGCACTGGTGAATGCCTTGGCGGATGCTGAGTCGTCACGGGATAAAATTGATGCCATCCTCAAAGCTATTTCTGATGGTTTAATCGTTGTTGATCCTCTGGGGCGCATTATTCTGATTAATCAATCAGCGCAGGATTGGTTGGGACTTCCGGAAGGGGAGACTCTCAATCGTCAGGTGGCAACCGTTCTCCACGATAATGATCTCTCTGTTCTGGTTGGATCGATCCTGGCGGGCGAGTCCCTGTCACGACACTGTGAAGTCGAGGTGCCGATAGCTGATCAGGAGCGTAACCGTTTAATGGCCGTTCAGGTGACGGCTGTACAGAATGACGACAAAGAGATTTCCGGAACACTGATCTTGCTACGGGATATCACCCGTGAACGGGAACTGGATCAGCTTAAAAATGAGTTTATCTCCTCTGCCGCTCACGAGCTTAATACGCCGCTGACCGTGATCATGGGATTTGCCGAATTGCTGGTTAATCGAGAATATCGCCAGTCCATTACGTTGGAACAGCAGCAGGAATTTCTCGAGACAATACGCAATAAAGGGGAAGTGCTCACTTCGATCGTTGACGATCTGTTGAAACTCGAACAACTCGAATTCGGCCAGTCGATTCAATTGCAATACCATTGTTTTGATTTGCAGCTTGATATTATGACCTTGGTCAAACACTATGAAAAGACGTATACCGATCATCGTTTTATCGTCATGGTCGAGCCTTGTGAACTTTGGGCTGATCAGGAGAGGGTTGGTCAGGTTCTCGATAATTTGCTCAGTAATGCGGTGAAATTTTCGCCGCCACAAACACGGATCCATATTTCATTACAGATGAAAAACCATCAGGCGGTTATCACAGTGCGTGACGAGGGGATTGGTATGGAACAGAAAAATATCGACAAAGTGTTCGATAAATTTTTCCGAATTGATGGTTCTACCACCTCTAAAGGTGGATTGGGTCTTGGGTTGACAGTGGCAAAAAGTATCATTGATGCCCATCATGGTTCGATTCGTGTTGATAGCGAAGTCGATCGGGGAACAACGGTGACGCTAACGTTGCCGTGTCAAAATAGAGGAGAGGAGCATGATTGATTGGCTCAATCGACTTTTTAATACGTTAAGGTCGCGGATACTCGCCCTGACCATCTCCATGGTGTTACTCAGTGCGTTTACCATTTCGATTATGACGCATTACACCATCGATCGGGCCGTTTCCAAAAAGCTGGATCAACATGCTAAAGATCTGATTCAGACGGTGTTGCTCAACGTTGAAAGTGAATACCGCAGCTATCAGTTCCACAAGCAGGCCACCTTGGAACGACGAAAACAAGAGATGAAGAACATCGTCGGCCTGGCTCTGTCCTATGTTGAGGAGCAATACTCAGACTCGCGAGCCAATTTGATTTCGCCTTATCAGGCGCAACAAAATGCCATCGAACATATCCGGTTGCTTCGCTATGACCAAGGCGTTGGCTACCTGTGGATCAATTCGATGGATCAGCCGGTTCCTGAAATGATCATGCATCCGACATTGCCCCATTTGGATGGCAAACCACTCGATTTGCCATCTTTTAACAGTCTAGCCGATGGGAATGGCAATTTTTTTAGCAAAGCGGTGTCGATCTGTGCTGAGGACAAAGAGGGGTTTGTCCGTTATATGTGGCCCAAACCAACCGCTCAGGGGTTGACTGTTCAACAGCCGAAGATTTCCTTTGTTCGTTTATTTGAACCCTGGCAATGGGTTGTCGGTACCGGGGTTTATATTGACGATATTGAGTACGAAGCTCAAAGGCGGCTGGCTTCCATTATCAAAGAGCTGCGTGCGGCTTTTGAGCAGATGAGAGTCGCTGAAACCGGTTATATGTGCATCTTCAACGGCAAAAAGGAGATGCTGATTCATCCTAATATCAATGGCGATACATTTCGCACCATGGTCAACCCTGCCACCGGCAATATGCTGGTCGATGACTTGATCGTTGCTGCCAGACATCCTGAGAAGCCCCTGGAGTACATGTGGGATCGCCCCGACCATGTTGGGGTCTACAACTACGAAAAACGCGCGTACATCCGCTATTTCGAACCGTTGGATTGGTATATTGTTTCCACTATGTATGTCACGGAATTAAATGCGCCGGCCGCAACAGCGCAAAGCGGCATTTTGTTTATGACGCTCGGGGTTTTGCTGGTCTCCTCCCTGTTGGCACTGCACCTGTCCAAAGCGCTGTCCACCCCGTTGTACCGGTTAACGCAAAGTGCCGCTCTGATTGAGAAGGATATTTACCAGGATATCGATATCCCGGTGTCCGGGACGCGTGAAACACAGGATCTGGCCTTGGTGCTCAGCCAGATGCTGACGTCAATTCAACTGGCACAGTCGGATTTGAAACAGGTCAACAAGGAGCTTGAAGCTTTTGCCTATACAGTCTCGCATGATCTGCGGACTTTTTTGACTCCAATCGTCGGTTATGCTCAGTTTCTAATTGAGAACTATCATCGTGTGCTTGATGAACGGGCTCTGGATGCCTTGGATGAAATTGAGCAACAGGGTGATAAAATGCTGGTTTTCATGGAAGACCTGCTCGACTTGGCGAAAGTTGGTCATGATGATCGCCCCTTACATCCGGTGAACACCAACACCGTGGTTACAGATGTGATTACAGATCTTAATTCAGAACTAGTCGCCCAACAGGGGCGCATTGTGATCGAAGATATTCCCGATGTTTTTCTGCCCGAAAGCGTGGTCAGCCAATTATTTTCCAATCTATTGACCAACGCGATCCGTTATTCACTGCCTGATGGCGAACAAATTGAAGTTGGAGGCTATTCTCGCGGTAGTTTGATACAGTTTTACGTCCGTGACCATGGTCCGGGAATTGATGAACAGGAACAGCCTCAGGTGTTTGACGTGTTTTTCCGTGGTCAACAGGCGGAAAAGCGTCCTGGTACCGGGATTGGATTGGCCACAGTGCAGAAGATCGCCCGTCATTACGGTGGTCGCGCCTGGGTGGCCACGACGGAAGGGGGCGGCGCGACATTGTGGGTTGAAGTGATTAACCTGCCGCAGGTTAATGGTACCGCCCTATAATTTTCATGGGATGGAAAGTGTTGTGTATTTTTTTTCGAGCTAATGTCGTCTTGACAGGATGACCTGTTTTGTTAGGCTGGCAGCAGGCTCATTAAACAAAAGGAGATCTATGATGGCAGAAAAAAGAACTGGTGTAATTACATTTAAAGGCAATCCTGTAACGTTGGTTGGTCCGGATATCACTGTTGGGGACAACGCACCTGATTTTAAAGTGGTGGATAACGGGTTGCAACCGGTAACCCTGGACTCCGCTAAAGGTAAAGTTCAGCTAATTGCGGTTGTGCCGTCGATTGATACGGGGGTTTGCGACACCATGACCCGCAAATTTAACCAGGATGCAGCCGATCTTCCGGACAGTGTTGCCGTTTATACGATCAGCGTGGATCTGCCGTTTGCTCAGGGACGCTGGTGCGGTAATGCCGGAATTGAGCGTGTAAAAACATTATCAGACTATCAAGACCGTTCTTTTGGTCTCGCTTACGGCTTGCTGATTGATGAACTGAAACTGTTGGCTCGCGCTGTTTATGTTGTCGATGCCCAGGGTAAGGTTGCTTACCGCGAAATTGTTTCTGAAGTGACGGCTGAGCCCGATTACCAGGCGGCTCTTAACGCTGTAAAAGCATTGCTATAAACAACTCTGAAAAACTCTTTAAAAGGCTGGCCATTAGGTCAGCCTTTTTTTATATATTGAAAAAACGATTTCGCTTGTTACCCTTTCATGAGTGTTTTGTTTGATGCAATATATTTCGGGAGAGGGACATGGTGAGATCCTTAATTGTTTTCATTGTGATTGTGTCCAGTGTATCTGTTGCTTTTGCCACGGAAAATCCGCATCAGATCTCGCGGGTATTTCGTAAAACACATCAAAACGAAGTCGCTCCTGTCTGTCAGTTATGTCATAAATTAACCCAAGAGTTGGTTTTTGATTTCGATATCTCAGGCGAATTTATCCCCGAGCAGTTTGTTGATGCGGTACTGCCGATTGTCAACGATCAGGGCATTTGCATGCGTTGCCATGTGAATGCCGATCAGCAATCCGTCAATCATCCGGTGGGTATGCCTTATGATCCGGGTTTTCTTTCCGAAAAGTTTCATGCCGAGCCCCAGGGGATCAAGCTGTATCATTGGCAGGAGGGGGATTCCGGACGGATTATGTGTTCAACCTGTCATGATCCGCACAGTGATAGGAGCTGGATGTTGCGAGTGCCGCTGGACGATTCACAATTGTGCCTGTGCTGCCATAACTATTGATTTTTGTATAGGGGTGGTGTGTGGACTACATCTCATACCCGGTTAAATATGGCGCAATGCTTCCACCGGATTGAGTCGCGAGGCCTTCCAGGCCGGAAACAGACCGGAGAGTATGCAGGTGACTGCTGCCAGCACAAATGCTGCCACCATGTCGGACCAGCGCAGTTGCGGGTACAAGATATGGGCGCTGGTGAAATATTGATTGTTGCTGGTAAACTGACTCAGATCCAAGCCTTGCTGGCCCAACCATAAGCAGATCAGTGCGCCAATCAACCCACCGAGAAACGCTGCACCTGTTCCAAGGAAAAGAGCTTCCGCTAATACCATACGTATCACGCCCGCCGGTGGGTATCCTAAAGCTGCCAGCAGGCCAAACTCCTTAAACCGTTCATAGGTGATCATGGTCATGGTATTGAGAATGCCCATGCCCACCAGAATAAACACGATGACGATCAAGATCGACATCGTCGTGTCGTTGAGTTCGATCAATTGCACCAAGTCGGGCAGCGCCTCCTGCCAGCGTGTTATGCGCTGATCTTTGTTCAGTAACGGCAGCAGGCGTGTTTCCATGTCGTTCTGATTGTCGAGTTGTGTGTGGATGCTGATCTCACTGATCACCTGAGGCGCTTTGATCAGTTGTTGCAGGGTTGCCAACTCCACATAGCCATGTGTGGTGTCGAAACTCGGCAGGCCGGTTGAGAATATGCCAACAACAGTCAGTTTTGCCAGAGCGGGCTGGCCGGCGCTGTCCTGGGCCATGACGGTCACCTGATCGTTTAAAGACAGCGACAGTGCTTGGCATAACGCCTGTGAAAGAACAATGGTATTGCTGCGACCAAGATAGGTCCCTTCACGCATCTGGTTAGAAATCTGGGTGACTTGGGCTTCATGTTCAGGACTGATGCCGCTGAGTGAGATCATGCTGCTCTGTGGCCCGGCCAGGAGCAGGGCAGCTGTCTTAAGCCGTTCAGCGTAGCGAATTTGATGCTGGTCAAGGCGCTCAATCAGGGTGGCAGAATCGTTAATTGGTTGCAGTAATGATCGGTTAGGGCGGTAGTCCGGGTCATGAATTTGCAGGATGCCGTTGTCGAGAGAGGTCGTAGAAACAATCATCTGTTCGTGCATGCCCACCTTTAATGATTGGAAGACAATCAGACAGACCACACCAAAAGCAACGAGACTGCCGGTAAGCAGGGTCCGACGGCGGTTGCGTCCAAGATTTCTTAAGCCGATCACAGCATCGATCATGGTGCGTTTTCCTCTGAGCCGTGAATTGTATCGCTCAATCCTGGATGGTGGTCCTGGTAGGTGGGCCATAACGGGTCAAGACGGCTTAAACCGCGTAAATGGAACAGATCTTTGATGACACCGAATGCATCGCGACGATTGAGCCAGAAACCGGCGTCGTATAGCTCGGTAAAACCATTGAGCGCTTCGCCAATGGCGCGTTGCATGACCAGACGGGTTGAGGTCGGGAACAGCACTTCAATGGGTGTTGAGATCTCATCCGGCGCGGCAAGGCAGGCTTGTAAGGCGTCCTGCTCCTGACGATTGCCCTCGTGATAAATGGATGACACCAGATAATTGTGGTGGCCGACGCTCAGGTCTTCAACAAGGTCGGTCATGTCATCAATCACCTGCAGTGCCAGGCCGATTTTATAAATGGCCTGATCGGCCTGTCGAACCGCCGGGCTGTTTTCAATGTAACAAGGGGTGATAAATGCCAAGCGTAAAAGTTCTCCGCCTTTCAGAGCGTGAACCGTTGTTAAAATCTGATCCGGGCGCAGAATGGTTTTAACGCCCCCCTCCTCACTGGCTTCCTCGGCGCCAATGGCAACCAGAGCAGAAAAAATCTGTTTGTGAATGGCGTCTTTATCCGCTCTGTTTAGAAGAGCGTCATTGACAGCCTTATCAAGAACCTGTTCAAGAAAGCGATCAAACAGAAGGATATGCATCACGCTGCTGAATCGTTGCGCCTTGGAAGGGAAGGCCAATGGCAACATGGACTTGTATTCGTCGTCGAGGATATTATCGCAGCCCGTCACAATGCCGCGGATAGATTGGTTGATCACACCGTAAAGCTGGCGATGGGCGGAGGGTATTTTCAGCGCTTTGTAGATGGACAGAAAAAGGATAGAGAAGAAGTTGCGCTGATAGAAGCGCATCAACTTGGGTTTAGCCGGTGTCGTGTTCAGATAAACAGAGTCCAGTGTGCTTCGCAGCAACTGATTTAAGGAGTGTTCCACACGCTGATGGTCACGTAGCGCCGGATAGAGATGACGCAAAATTGCAAAACGATTCATAATGTTAAATTTATTCCTGTCACGATAATAATTGAGTCGTTTGAAATAAAAGTTTTTTCAAAATTATACCAGAGCAACGCCGGTAAGGAACCTGCTTCTTTTCTATTTTCCTTTTATATCCTAATAACTTTTCCTGCCATAGAAAACCTTAAACTCGTGTGAATATTCTCATGCCCTTGCTGGAGTTATTGCTGTAGGCACTAATATTGCTCATCGACAGAGGCGATGTTGCACAAGGTTTTATCTGGGGGCTATGGCCCGTTTTGCAGTGATTGATGACTTCTGGTGGGGGAGAAAACTCACTTTGCACAGTGCCCGGCTGTGTGGCTCATCGTGCCCTCTAGAAGGCTTTTATCCGGTCGTTTTGTGATCTTTTTTTCTGGTTTATGCGGCACTGTGGCGCACAAACCAGAAAACCAAAGAGGATGAGTCGATCGGTGGGGCATTAGAACGAGAGGTCGTTTTGTTGCGGGATGATTTAAATGATGTTTATGAAACAAGGAGGGAACATGGATTTTGGGGTAGATGTACGTCGTTACGTGGTGTTACCGCTGTTGCTGGTTGCTGTGTGTGTGTCGCCGAGTTGGGCAACAAGTCATCATGACGAATCGTCTCATGGTCATAGCATGGCACACCAAACAGCTGCTAAGGGCAAACCGTCACCTGATGAGGCCATAAAAATGCTTCAACAGGGCAACAAGCGGTTTGTAACCGGAGAATCAATGCATCCGCATATGGATTCTGCCCGTATTATTCAAGCCGGTCGTGAAGATCAGGGGGACCATGCTTATGCCACGGTGATCACCTGCTCAGATTCGCGGGTGCCGGTGGAGTTGATTTTTGATGCCGGCATTATGGATATTTTTGTCATTCGTGTTGCAGGCAATGTGGTTGATGTTGATGAAGCCGGGTCAATCGAATATGGTTTGTCGCATGTTAACACCCCGGTTCTGGTGGTTCTCGGCCACACTCAATGTGGTGCGGTAACGGCTGTTACGGCAGCAATGACAGGGCATGGCCACTCGCTTGAGTGTAATATTCCGCCACTGGTGGATAATATTGAACCCGCGGTGCAAAAAAGTCTCGATGACTATCCCGGTGCGCCAACACGGGATATCATCCGTTTTGCCATTGAGGAAAATGTGTGGCAGGGGATTCGTGAGTTGTTCATGCGTAGCCCATCCACCCGTGATTTGGTAAAAAGCGGTCAGGCAATGGTGGTTGGAGCGATCTATAATGTCGGTACCGGTAAAGTCAAGTGGCTATCACAGGATAAAACCGTGGCGATTTTAAACGATGTGGAAAACGACCCAGAAAAAACAAAAACACCAATGACGCATTAAACTGTTGACAGCCTGTCGGGAAGTTGATAAAAACACCGACACGTTTGGGCGAATAGCTCAGCTGGGAGAGCATCGGTCTTACACACCGAGGGTCACAGGTTCGAGCCCTGTTTCGCCCACCAAATATTTGCGGGAGCCGATATCAATCGGCTCCCGTTTTGTTTTTTCCTTCCGAATTGTGCGAGGATGCGATGGCCCGTCTTCACTGTACTCAATGTGGAAATCCTTTGCCGCGTCGAGCGACAACCTGCCTGACTTGTGATGCGCCGGTTGATGCGACGCAGCAGTCTAACCTTCCTGCCGCTTCAAAATCATTGACCATGCGATGTGCTATTGTGTGTGTTGCCCTGAGTTGCTTAGGGTTTGTCATCACTCTGGGGGTGACAAACCTGTTTCAAAAGGGGGGGCTGATCTTTGGTGGGGCCTTTTTGGGCAGCATTCTGCTGTCTGTGCGCTGGGTCAGCAGTCTGGAGAAAAAAACGCTGTGTCGTGATGAGAACGCGTGATCAGCGTTTTTTATTGAGAAAGAATTGACCAACCGGCCACACCGCGATCAGGATGAACAGAGCGCCAAAGGTGATTTTGTTGAACCAGCAGAGTGTCGCTACGGTCATAGCCAGCAAGGCACAGACATATACGGCCAAGACCCATGATTTTTTTGATGGTGTCTCCATTCTATTGTTCCTTTATCCAGCGTTGCACATAGGCGAGGTTTTTTTGGGTCATCTCCAGATCCGGAACCAGTTCAAGGGCCTGGTTGAGCAGTGATACGGTGTGTTCCTGATGGCGCTTCTGCTCTGCCGTTAAGCCGGCCTTCTTTGCTTGAACCGCTTTTTCAAAAACGATTTTTGCAAGATTGTTATAGGCAAGAGCGGCCTGATCCTGCCAGGATTGCCCCATAACGATGGTTTCCCGGCTTTTTTTGATCTTTTCCAGGCCGACAGCTGTTTCCTCCCAGGCCTTATCGTAATTTTTCTCCCGTAAATACACATACCCTAAATTGATATGAGCTTCCGCCAGCGAGGCGTCTTTGTTCAAAGCGGTCTGGAACAGTTCCTTTGCCAGTTCCAATTCATTGTTTCTTTGCGCTTCAATTCCCTTGTTGAATTCGTCTTCACCGGGGTGGGTGCAGCCGCTGAGCACGGCAATGACAAGGATAAGAAAAAGAACACTTTGAGAGAAATGGCGAAACTTCATGAAGAAAAACCTCGTTAAAAATTGAATTCAAGAGTTTGTTGAGGGGCCTGCGTGTCGTTTTTGCTGCGGGGTTTGACCCGGGCGTCGATCTGCTTTTTCAACTCAAAGAGCTGAGATTCAATGCGTTGTTTCTCATCGTCATCGTTAAACCCGAGCTCATAAGTCAGTTCGATTTTGCGCATCAATTGATCAATGGATTTTTGCAACGATGAGCCAGGGGTGGTTCTACGCGGTTGCCGGGAGACTTTGCGCACTTCGCCGCGAGTCAGGCCACGAGCTTTGTATTTTTCATACAGAGACAGCATGGTGTGTTTTTTTCGTTTTTTTGCCACCTCAACCAGAATTCCCCGCGGCACTAGGTTGTTACTGCGACAGTCGTTTTTGATCTCTTCGGGCAAGCGGTTCAGTGAAAGGATTTCGCTGATGGTTGATTTGGCTTTGCCAAGCTTTTCCGGCAAGTCTTTTTGGCGACAGATCTTATCATCAATCAGGCGTTGAATGGCTTCAGCCTCTTCAATCGGAGAAAGGTTTTCCCGGACGATATTTTCGATCAAAGCAACTTCAAGACTGGCCTGTTTTTTGAAAATCGCCGGTATGTGTGTCAGTCCGGCAAGCTTGGAGGCGCGGTAGCGCCTTTCTCCGGAGATTAACTGGAGCTGTCCGTCGGGCGATAGGGTGAAAAGGACCGGTTGCAAGACGCCATGTTGGCAGATGGTCTCTTTGAGTTCCAGCAGCGCTTTATCGTCAAAATGTTTGCGAGGCTGATTCGGGTCGGGACTCAACAGGGACAGCTCGAGTTCATATAGCTGGTCTTCTATGTAATCGGTGTGGTTCATGATCGACATTTATCCCTAACCATTAAAAAAGAGCCGCATGATTCATCATCACGTAAGCGGCGACAAGGATCTGTGTGAAACCGTGGGCGACGATACAGCTGACGAGGTTTTTCTGCCAAATCAACAAGAGGCTCATGATCAGAGAAACACCTCCAAGAACAATACCATATTGGAACGCCAGTCCGGAAAGAACGGTGACACCGAGCAATGAAAATAATTGAAACTGTCCTAAATCGACAGAACGAAAATCTGCAGAGATGAAATAACGCAGCATGAAGGAACGCCAGAACAACTCGTTCATAATCGGAAACACAACGATAAAACCTGACAGTTTGATGATCAGCAACAGGATGCTTACAGCAAAAGAATAGGAGCTGCTCTGCACCGGGATCAACGTGATCCACCCTAAGTGAAGTGATAACGGCCATAAGGCAAATGCCAACGCCCCGGCAAGCAAGGCATAGAGATATTGACGGGTGGTGGGCCTGCCCGAAATATCACGACCATAGTGTTTGCGCCACATCCATAAAAAACCGGCACACAAGAACACTCGGGCACCGTAAAGATGATGGTGCCACTGCGGGAGAAACTCTTCCGCCTGAATTAAAGTCAGGTAGAGCAAAAACGGCAGAACATACGGAAACCAAGTGGAACGATAGAAAGCGGGCATAATCCTGTAATATCCGATACTCGGTTGAAAATAGTGACCTTCTTGCCAAGAGGGTGCCCCTGGGTGGGCGACCTCAATCGCCGGACGGCTATCTGCAAAAATAATCAGCCTCTGGCGACCCGCCCTTGTTTTACTGTGCATCTTTCACCATGGTCAAGGGGAATCGTCGCCAAGATGCTTATTGATTCATGATTCGGTTCTGTTAGTATTAACTGCTCATTTATAAATCACGTGCCATGGGGGAACAGGTGGATTTTTTTGAGATTGTCGATAGCGATGACCAGGTGATCGGCCTGAGACCACGAAACGAATGTCATGGTAATCCCGACCTTGTTCATCGTGTTTCCCATGTTCTTGTGTTCAACTCCTCAGGAGATTTGTTGCTGCAAAAGCGTTCCGAACTAAAGGATGTCCAGCCGGGAAAATGGGATACCAGCGTTGGTGGACATGTTGATCCGGGAGAGAATTATCTTCAGGCAGCTTATCGGGAGATGAATGAGGAATTGGGGATTCATGGGCTATCGTTGAAGTTGCTGTATCCATCGAAAATTCGTAATGATTTTGAATCTGAAAATGTCATGACTTATCTTGTGGTTTATGATGGAAAAATCTGTTTTAATCGGACGGAAATTGATGAAGTGCGCTTTTGGACGCCACAAGAGATTGACGGTGCTCTTGGTCGTGGAATTTTGACACCGAACTTTGAAGAAGAATGGCAGATGTGGCTTGCTTACTCGGCTGCGCACATTCTGTAATTGCTTAAAATGTCAGCATTGTTAGTTTTTTGTTGAGTAAATAATGTGCACTGGTTGGGCGCATTTGAACATAAATAAAACAACATGTTTTCAGTGCGCTGTAATGCATTGATTTTGCGCTGTAAAAATAGTTCGGTCTTTTTGGGGTGATTGTGGCAAGAGATTTGCTTAAAAATGCAAGTGCGCCACGTTTGATTTCATAAATCTCCAGATCCTGTGATGAGATGGAGACTTTTACACGGAGGACAGACGTCAATGAAAAAAGTGGAAGCCATAATCAAGCCGTTCAAGCTTGATGAAGTTAAGGAATCTTTGAGTGAAATCGGGATTCAGGGGATTACTGTCAGTGAAGTCAAAGGTTTCGGTCGTCAAAAAGGACATACCGAGCTGTACCGCGGCGCTGAATATGTTGTCGATTTTATCCCCAAAATCAAAATGGAAATTATCGTTTCCGATGATATTGTTGCCAAAGTTATTGATCAGATTGCTGAAGCGGCCAAAACTGGTCGGATTGGTGATGGCAAGATTTTTGTGACACCGGTTGAGGAAGTTGTTCGTATCCGTACCGGCGAAACAGGTGATGATGCGTTATAAGCGATATCGTATGTTCTGTTAATCGAAAGGTTCAGTATTTTTTAAACCGTAAAGGAGAACAAGTTGATGACCCCAAAAGAAGTCGTGCAGTTTGCCAAAGAAAACAATGTGAAAATGGTTGACTACAAATTCCTCGATTTTGTCGGTATCTGGCAGCATTTCAGTACGCCGATGTCCGAGTTTGACGAGGATACGTTTGAAGAGGGCATTGGTTTTGACGGCTCTTCAATTCGTGGCTGGCAGCCGATTCACAACAGTGACATGCTGCTGATTCCTGTTCCCGAAACAGCTAAAATCGACCCCTTCATCGAAGCTCCGACCCTGAGCCTCATCTGTAACATTATCGATCCGATCACTCGCGAAGGTTACACCCGTGACCCCCGTTTCATCGCCAGCAAAGCTGAAGCGTATCTGAAGTCTACCGGCATTGGTGATACTGCTTACTTCGGTCCTGAGCCTGAGTTCTTCATCTTTGATGATGTGCGTTTCGAATCGACCTGCAACCAGTCTTTCTATGCTGTTGACTCCATGGAAGGTCGCTGGAACACTGGCCGTGATGAGTACCCCAACCTCGGTTACAAGCCTCGTCATAAAGAAGGTTACTTCCCCTGCGCTCCGACCGACTCCATGGTTGACTTGCGCAACGAGATGGTTGAAGTGCTGCAAAGCGTTGGCATGCGTATCGAAGCCTCTCACCATGAGGTTGCTTCCGGTGGTCAGTGCGAAATCGACATGCGTTTCGATTCCCTGATGAACATGGCTGACACCCTGCAATGGTTCAAGTACATCATCAAGAACGTTGCTGTACGTAACGGTAAAACTGTTACTTTCATGCCCAAGCCGATCTACAATGACAATGGTTCCGGTATGCACTGCCACCAGTCGATCTGGAAAGACGGCGTTAACCAGTTTGCCGGCGACGGCTACGGCGGCCTGTCCAAAATGGCCATGTACTACATTGGTGGTATCATGAAGCACGCCAAAGCTCTGTGTGCTTTCACTAACCCCAGCACCAACTCTTATAAGCGTCTGGTTCCTGGTTTTGAAGCTCCGGTTAACCTGGCTTACTCCAACCGTAACCGTTCCGCTTCCCTGCGTATTCCGGTAACCAACGCTCCCGCTGCTAAGCGTGTTGAGTACCGTACGCCTGACCCTTCCTGCAACGGCTACCTGGCATTCGCCGCATTGCTGATGGCAGGTCTTGACGGCATCGAGAACAAAATCGATCCGGGTCAGCCTCTGGACAAAGACATCTACGGTCTGTCTCCTGAAGAACTCAAAGACATTCCGTGTGTTGCTTCTTCTCTGGAGGAAGCTCTTGACGCACTTAAAGAAGACCACGAATTCCTGCTCAAAGGTGACGTTTTCACTCAAGACGTTATCGACACATGGATCGAGTACAAAACTGAGAACGAGGTTAACCCCGTTCGCATGCGTCCCGTTCCTGAGGAATTCAACCTCTACTACGACATCTAATCGTTGCAGTAACAGGATGGATCAAAAAAAGGCTCCCGGTTTTCCGGGAGCCTTTTTTATTTGAAAATGTTTTTTTGTGATAGCCGACAAAAGAGGACATAAGCAACAGATGTTCTTAACGCCTTGCTGAATTGCCTTTTCACTCAGGAACCACAGGAGCACTTACGTCGATTGATAAACAACGTGTTGCCAGCCGTTTTTTTGGCAATTTTTTTGGCTTCTGAGGCCAGCAAGGCGATTTCATGCTGGCTGCAGCAGTGATTGGTATCTCCATCAAAAGAGGTGGCTCCAATCGAGACGGAGGTGATGGCGTAAAAAGTTGTCTGCCCTGTGCGGTCAGTGGAGGTGATACCGCCTTGTTTGCGATCCTCTTCGTCAAACAGCTCGATCACTTCTTCTTCAAAACGGGCGAGAATCATCTTGCAGCGCTGCTTCCAGTCCTGGCTGCGAAAAATGATCATGAAGTCATCGCCGCCAATATGGCCGATAAAGTCGCATTGAGGATTGCAAGCGCTCTGGAGAATGGTGCCGAGTAGTCGGATCACCATGTCGCCACGGCTGTAACCGTACAAATCGTTGAACGGTTTGAAGTTGTCCAGATCAAAATAACAGGCCGTGAAGGGCAGGTAGTTTTCCAGAAGATGCTCCAGATGTTCATTAATCGGTACATTGCCGGGCAACAGTGTTAACGGGTTGGCGTAGCGGGCATTGCGGATCTGCAATTCGGTAATCCGTTTCAAAAGATCTGTGACCATGCCAACGCCGAGGTAAGAGTCGTTGTCGGTGATGATAAAATAGTTGCCCTGATATTTGCTGTCATCCTTGGTGATGATCTCACTGAGCTTTTCGATGGGAACATCTTTTTCAATACACAGAGGCGAGATGTTCATGAATTCACGAATGGAGTTATTACCACGCAAGTCACGGCCATAGCGGCTGGCGAGAATATTCATCACTTCATGACGGTGCAGCATTCCCACCGGCTGCCCCTCATCGACGACGGGCAGAGCCAACAGTTCCGGCATGTTTTCAAACAGATCACCAACTGTGTTCAGGGTGGTTGACGAACAGGTTGTCGGGACGGTTTTAATCAGTCCCGAAACAGATTCGGTCCGCCATTTAAAGTGGTTTTGCTGATTGGTTTCGTGGTTGAGAACGATATTGCTTGGTAACTGCTGGGGGGGACTGGGACTGGGGCGACTGAAATAATATCCTTGCCCATAGGTGACACCCAACGCCTGAACCACATAATATTCTTCGAGGGTTTCAATGCCTTCGGCAATGGTTCGGCAGTCAACACATTTAGCAATTTCCTGCAACGATTGGATCAGTTGTTTCTTATGCTTGTCACGATTGATGGACTGGATGAAATATTTATCGAATTTGACCAGGTCCGGCTTCAGCTCCGACCATAACCGCAATCCTGCGTAAGCTGAACCCAGGTCGTCCAAAGCAACTTTAAACCCTTCCTGGCGGTAGTGGTTAAGGGCGCTGCGAATGGTTTCGATGTCGAGAATTGGGAAATTCTCGGTCAGTTCAATCACCACATTGCGTGGATCCATGCCATAGTGCGCCAAGGTTTGACGGGTGAACCCATGGGGGAAATTGGGTTCCAGCAAGGCTTTAGGGCTGACATTAAGAAACAGTTTTCCCGGCAGTTTCAAGCGGGAAAAGAACTCAATATTGACATCACGGCACAACATCTCCAACTCTGTGAGCCGATCACAATGGATGGCGGCATTGAACAGGTTGGCCGGAGAGTGCAGGGGCGAGTTGGATGGGCCGCGTACCAGGGCTTCGTAGCCGATGATTTTTCCGTCGGCCAGATCAACGATGGGTTGAAACCAGGGTGTCAACCGACGATGAGTGATAATGTTATCAAGCCAGGTGACAAAAGAGCCCTGCTCCGAGTCGAGAGTATGTTGTAAAGCGGGTTCTGCCGATGGGTTTTCCAGGCGGTGTAGTGATGACATCGTTTTATCTCTCTGTTCAGTTGTGAAATTCCACTGGCCTTATCTTCGCCAAAAAAATGTTTGGCGAAGATAAGGATTGTGTGAGTGCCGCGCAACTTAGAGAGAAATAATAAACCGTTAGGCGGTTTTTAGACGCTTGTGATAAAGACGCAAGCTGTTGGAAACGACCGTAACGCTACTTAACGACATGGCCACGGCTGCCAGCATGGGATGGAAGTGACGCAGGATATCAGGAACTGCTGGAAACAGCATAAACACACCGGCTGCCGTCGGGATAAGAGCGACATTGTAGATAAACGCCCAGAACAGATTCTGGCGGATCGTCGCCATAGTCTGGCGGCTGATCTCAATGGCGATAGGGGCACGTGACAGGCTGCCGGAAACCAGAATAACGTCGGCACTCTCCATGGCGATATCCGTGCCGCTGCCCATGGCCATGCCGATGTCAGCACGGGCCAGGGCGGGTGCATCATTGATGCCGTCTCCGACCATGGCAACCGGAGCTGTGTGTTGTTTATCAATGACGACCGAGGCTTTATCCACCGGTAGGACTTCAGCAACAATGTCGTCAATGCCGCTTTGCTTGGCAATGGCCTGAGCCGTATCGTGGTGGTCACCGGTCAACATAGTAACCGATAGCCCTTGATCTTTAAGGCGGGTAATGGCAGCCGCTGAATCTGTTTTAATAGGGTCGGACAGGGCGACTATGCCAAGTACCTCTGTCGTGTCAGCCAGGATCATGGCTGTTTTTCCCTCTTTTTGTAACGCAGTCAGTTTTTGGCGGATTGTCTCTGTCAGCCGCTGATTAAACCAATTTGGTTTGCCCAGCTGGTAGTGGGTGTTGTCAAGGACCCCTTCAACGCCCCAGCCGGAACGGGCGGCAAAGTTATTTACGGCGATCAGTTCAAGCTGCTGTTGTTTCGCTTTTTGAATCAATGCCTGACCTAAAGGGTGCTCAGAGCCCTGTTCAATACTTGCCGCCAGTTTGAGAATCTCCTCTTGGCTTTGTGTGTTGAGGGGCAGGATGTCGGTCAGGGCCGGTTTGCCTTCTGTGATGGTACCGGTTTTGTCAAAGATCATCTGGCGAATCGTTGCCGCAGTTTCAATGGCCGTGCCGTTTTTGAACAGGATTCCTTGTTCGCTGGCTTTACCAATGCCAGCCATCAATGCCGTGGGGGTTGCCAGGCCCAGGGCACAGGGGCAAGCGATGATCAACACGGCGATCAGGCGGACCATGGCCGGCACAAATTCACCACCGATGGACCACCACAGGATGAAGACCGTTATGGCAATCAGCAGCACGGTGGGCACGAAAATGGCGGCAACGCGATCAGCCAAAGCTTGAATCGGTGCCTTGCTGCCCTGAGCCTCCTGAACTAGCTGAATGATTTGAGACAGCACTGTGTCTTTGCCGACTTTCTCCGCCACCATCTCCAGCAGACCATGCTGGTTGATGGTTCCGGCGGTGACCCGATCATTGATCTGCTTATCGACCGGTAACGCCTCACCACTGAGCATAGACTCGTCTACAGCACTTTCGCCCTTGACCACCGTTCCATCGACGGGAATAGTTTGTCCCGGATAGATGCGCAGGCGGTCACCCTGGATAACGTCCCTGATTTCGACCTCTTGCTCTTTGTCGTCCGTCAGTCGTAACGCTTTTTTCGGTCGCAGGTCCATCAATTTGCGAATGGCGGCACCGGTCTTGCCTTTGGTGCGTGCTTCAAGCAGTTTGCCGAGCTTGATCAGGGTGATAATCACGGCAGAGGTTTCAAAGTAAACGTGGTCTCCGGATGCCGGAAACAGCAGTACCACCAGCGAGTAGAGATAGGCAATGGTGGAGCCCATGACCACCAGAACATCCATGTTGGCGCTGCGGTTTTGCAGGCTGCGCCAGGCACCGGTGTAGAATCCTGAACCGGTGTAAAACTGCACCGGTGTTGCCAGTAAAAGAAACAGCCAGTTGACCCAGAGGGCATGACTCCATGGTCCGATAATGCCAAAATCACGCGACATACTGAGTAAAAAAAGTGGCAGGGTGAAGGCAATACCGACGATGAAATATTTTTTCTCATTTTGTGTGTCACTCTGATCACTTTGTTCGAGATCACGTGTCGCGTGAAATCCCAGCGATTCAATTTTTTCAATCAGATCATCAACACTGAGATGTTTGCCATCGTAATGAATCGTTACGATCTCGCTGGCGAAATTGACCTGGGCACTGTCAACAGCGTCAAGCGCATTGAGCCCTTTTTCAATCGTTTGAGCGCAGTTGGCACACGACATACCGGAAATAGCTAACTGGATTTCTGTGGAGGTCATTGCAGACTCCTTAGACGTCAGATGTAATTAGGGCATGGTATCCAGCGTTCATCTATGGTTCAATAGTGGTCCATGCTGTTTATAACCTATATGGTAACAAATATTGACCTGTTTTGCACCTCCCCTAGATAAGGCGAAATTTTCGTGTCACCTCAACAAACCTTGCAAAATACGTTCGGCTTTCGCGAATTTCGTGAGCCGCAGCAACAGATTATTGAAACCCTGATAGCGGGTCAGGACTGCTTTGTCCTTATGCCAACCGGTGGTGGTAAATCGTTGTGCTATCAGATTCCGGCGTTGCACCGTCAGGGGGTTGCCATTGTTGTTTCCCCCCTGATTTCTCTGATGAAAGATCAGGTTGATGCTCTGAATGCCAACGGTGTCAGCGCGGCGTGCTACAACTCGTCGCTGGCTGCACAGGAGGCACGCGATGTTCTGTCGCAATTGCATCGCCAGCAGCTCGATCTGCTCTATGTTGCTCCCGAACGCTTGCTTAGTCCGGACTTTCTTGAGCGCCTGCATGATATCAAGATTGCTCTGATTGCCGTCGATGAAGCCCATTGTGTCTCTCAGTGGGGTCATGATTTTCGCCCTGAATATGTCCAGCTGGGACAGTTGCGCGACCAGTTTCCCGACACACCGATGATTGCTTTGACTGCCACGGCTGACATGCAGACCCGTCAGGATATTGTCGAACGTCTGCGTTTGCACCATGCCCGGAAATTTATCAGCAGTTTTGACCGGCCCAATATTCGCTATACCGTTGTTGATAAACAAAAACCGATTGTTCAACTTGAGCAATTTCTCGATCAGCACCGCAATGAGGCGGGTATTGTCTATGCCCTGAGTCGCAAACGGGTTGAAGAAATTGCCGCCAAGTTGGTAGACCGGGGGATTGTTGCCGCCGCTTACCATGCCGGTCTGCCGGATCGTCAACGCCATGAAGTTCAGGAAGCGTTTCTGCGTGATGATATTCAGGTTGTCGTCGCCACGGTGGCCTTCGGTATGGGCATCGACAAATCCAACGTGCGTTTTGTCGTCCATTACGATCTGCCAAAAAATATTGAAAGCTATTATCAGGAAACCGGTCGCGCTGGACGGGACGGGTTGCCTGCCGAAGCTCTGTTGCTGTTCGGCTATGGGGATATTGCGATTGCTCGCGGGCTGATCGAGAAGGGCGGCAATCCTGATCAGGTGCGGATCGAACTGCATAAACTTAACGCCATGGTTAGTTACGCTGAGCCGTTAACCTGCCGACGGCGCGCCTTACTTGGTTATTTTGGCGAAACGCTTGATCACGATTGCGGCAACTGCGATTTGTGTCTCAATCCCCCCGAGCGCTACAACGCCACAGAAGATGCCCAGAAAGTGTTGTCCTGTGTCTACCGGGTTGGACAACGTTTTGGCGCCAAACATGTTATTGACGTATTGCGTGGATCCAGCGGCCAACGTGTCCTGGATCTTGGTCATGATAAATTGAG
This sequence comes from Desulfuromonas acetoxidans DSM 684, assembly GCF_000167355.1. Classification (NCBI taxonomy): domain Bacteria; kingdom Pseudomonadati; phylum Thermodesulfobacteriota; class Desulfuromonadia; order Desulfuromonadales; family Desulfuromonadaceae; genus Desulfuromonas; species Desulfuromonas acetoxidans. The sequence goes on along the minus strand of NZ_AAEW02000011.1, from coordinate 89,769 downwards.
CACCTATGGCATCGGCGCGGATCAGTCCAGCGATGTCTGGGGAGGACTGATCCGTCAACTCGTTCACTTAGGCTATCTGTATCAGGATGTGGCCAATTATTCCGTGATCAAGCTCACAGAACTGTCACGAACTGTGCTTACCGGTCAACAGGAATTGACCCTGGCTCGACCCCGTTTGAAAGCCGTGACCAAAAAGCCGGTACGCAAACGGGCCATGGATCTCGATTACAATGAAGATCTGTTTGAAGTGCTGCGCCAGCGCCGCAAGGAGATTGCCGATGAACAGGGCGTGCCGCCGTTTGTGGTGTTCAGTGACAACAGCCTGGTGGAGATGGCCTACTATCTGCCGCTCACTGAAGAGGAGATGATGAAAATCAACGGCGTCGGCAAGCATAAAATGGCTCATTACGGTCAGCAGTTTATGGACGCCATTGATGCTTATTGCGAGGGGGAAGAGTAATTGTTGACGAATCGAGCAGGGCATTGCGTGGTATTTTTGGTTTTTCTGATATGCTTATTGTCATAACGTTGGAGGTCTTATGAAAGCACAAATTAACGATACTGAAATTTTTTATACCGAAAGCGGTGATCCGACGAAAACCTCCGTTGTTTTTATACACGGATTCCCGTTCAGTCATGCGATCTGGCAGAAACAAATCAAGGCATTGGGGGATGATTTTCACTGCATTGCCTACGATTTCCGTGGCATGGGCGAAAGCTGTGTCGGCGATGGCCAGTACTCACTCGAAGGACATGTCGATGATCTGGTCGCATTACTGGATTTTCTGCAGATTGACCAGGCTGTGATTGTCGGTCTGTCCATGGGCGGGTATATCGCCTTGCGGGCTTTGCAACGCAATCCGGAACGATTTCTTGCTGTGGCGCTGTGCGATACCCGCAGTGAGGAGGACGACAATGCCGCGAGAATCAAGCGCGCTAACGCTGCTCAATCGGTTAAAAAGGAGGGTGCTGCCGCTTTTGCCGAAGGCTTTCTACCTGCAGTATTCAGTGAGGCGTCGATCACTAACAATGTACCGGGCGTTGGTATGATTAAACAGATTATCAGTAAAAATGCCCCGTTGGCTATCGCCGGTAACCTGATTGCCATGGCCGCACGTACTGACACCACCGCCTCTTTGAAAGACATTGCCGTGCCGACCTTGATTCTGGTAGGAGAAAAGGACAAACTGACCACTCCGGAGGACGCGCGTAATTTGCAGAATCAGATCAAAGGGTCCGTGCTGCATGTGGTTCCCGATGCGGCACATTTAAGCAATCTGGAAAACCCGGAGTTTTTCAATGCGCGTTTGCTGGAGTTCTTGCACTCGACAAAATAATTATCCGTGATACGACGTGCAAAACCTTATTTAGCTCCGTGGCAAGGGTCTCGGTACGTTCGGATAAAACCTCAAACGCCTATGGATCACTCAGGCATGAGGGCAAGGTAAATCATTGCCGATTCATTCCTGGTGGTTTTTACTCTGTGTCTCTGAGGCTGCGTGGTGAATTGTTTTTGACTTTTGTTTCATCCAGGCCTTGATCCGAAGGTCATTGTGAAGCTCAAAAGTTTTTTGGATCTGTTTGCCTGAGCATCAATAAAAAAGCCGGACCCCAGTGGAGTCCGGCTTTTTTGCGTTACGCTGGTGAGTGGATTAGATCCCCAGCTCTTTGAAGAAGTCGTTACCTTTGTCATCCACCAGGATGAAGGCCGGGAAGTCTTCAACTTCAATTTTCCAGACCGCTTCCATGCCCAGGTCTTCAAAATCGAGGCATTCAACGCTCTTGATGTTGTACTCGGCCAGGGCGGCAGCCGGGCCACCGATGGAGCCGAGGTAGAAACCGCCATGCTTGTTACAGGAATCCGTCACCTGTTGGGAGCGGTTGCCTTTGGCGATCATGATCATGGATGCGCCGCGCGACTGCAGCATGTCCACATAGGGGTCCATGCGTGCTGCGGTGGTCGGACCGAAGGATCCGGATGGCTTGCCGGGCGGAGTTTTGGCCGGACCGGCGTAGTAGATCGGGTAATCCTTGAGATATTGCGGCAGCTCTTCACCACGCTCGATGATCTCGCGGAAACGGGCGTGAGCAATATCACGACCAACGATGATGGTACCGTTGAGAGACAATTGCGTTTTGGTCGGGTACTTGGACAGTTCCGCCAGAACGTCTTTCATCGGACGGTTGAGGTCGATTTTAACCACTTCAGGACGGTTGCCGCGCTCGCCTTCAGGCATGAGGCGCGCAGGGTTGTTGTCCATCTGCTCCAGCCAGATGCCGTCTTTGTTGATCTTGGCCTTGATGTTGCGGTCTGCCGAACAGGAGACGGCCAGGCCGATGGGACAGGACGCGCCGTGGCGGCTGGAACGGATCACGCGGATATCGTGAGCGAAGTATTTACCGCCGAATTGAGCACCGATGCCCAGCTCTTGAGCGCGCTTGAGCAGCTCATTCTCCAGCTCAACATCGCGGAACGATTGACCCAGCTCATTGCCTTCAGTCGGCAAGCTGTCGTAGTAGCCTGTGGACCCGAGCTTGGCAGTTTTTAAGCAGGTTTCAGCGCTGGTGCCGCCGATGCAGAATGCCACATGGTAGGGAGGGCAGGCTGCTGTGCCGAGGGTTTTGAGTTTGCCAACCAGCCAATCGACCAGAGTGTTCTTGTTAATGGTCGCTTTAGTCTCCTGGTAGAGGTAGGTTTTGTTCGCGCTACCACCACCTTTAACGACAAACAGAAATTTATACTCGCTACCATTGGTGGCCAACAGATCAATTTGAGCCGGGAGGTTACATTTGGTGTTGACCTCGTCGTACATATTGATCGGTGCATTTTGTGAGTAGCGCAGGTTCTCTTCGGTGTAGGTCTTGTAGACTCCTTCAGAGAGTTTTTCAGCGTCATTACAACCGGTCCAGACGCCCTGACCTTTTTTACCAACGATTGTGGCAGTGCCTGTATCCTGACAGAACGGTAGCTCAAATTTAGCTGCGACAACGGCATTCTGCAGCATGGCCATAGCAACACCGCGGTCATTGGCAGAAGCTTCAGGGTCACGAAGAATGGACGCGACTTTTTCGTTGTGGGCCGGACGCAGCAGGAAGTTAACTTCGCGGAACGCCTGGTTGGACAGGAACGCCAGACCTTCGGGGTCGACTTTTAAAACTTCCTGGCCGTCAAATTCGGTGGTGCTGACATATTCCTTGGTCAACAGGCGATATTCGGTATCGTCCTTGCCCATCGGGAACGGGTCCTGGTACTTGAATTCTGACATGGTTCTCTCCTTTTGACATGACATCCTATAGGTTACAAGGGCAGAGGGTTCTCCACCGCGACTCTACAGCGCGCCTAGTATAAATGAAACTGTATACAATTGTCGATAGCTGAGCGTTTTTTTATTGATTTCCGGTGATTGAGAAGTCAGCGCAAAGACGGTAGAATGAAACAATCAATTATTAAACACGGTGGAATGATGAAAATTCGGTCGAAAATAGCCATTATGGCGCTCGTTCTGGTGTTGTTGACGGCTCTGTCCATTGTTTCTGTGGTGTTTTACCAACTCGATTATGTTCAGGACGAGATCGAAGAAGAACTGTTTACCATTGAGTTCGACCAAACGAAAAATGTCCTGCGCAATACAATTCTCATGATTGAGGCGCTGCAGGCTGAAGTTGAACGACGTCTGCACTACAATTTGAACGCCGCCCAAGCTCTTTTGAACAGTTCTGGAGGGGTTCAAATCACGCCACGCACCCAGCAGTGGACAATCATTAACCAATACGATCATTCAAGTCGTGACGTTGTTCTTCCGACACTGGAATTTGTTTCGAACAACAACTTGTACGATCCTGATCATTGGCAATCTCCATCAACAAGCCATTTTATCGAACACCTGTCCGAAGTGCTCGGCGTTACCTGCACTTTGTTTCAGCGCATAGATCCGCAGGGTGACATGTTGCGCGTCGCCACGACGGTTCCCAGCTCTGATGGGCGGGCCGCCGTCGGCACCTATATTCCGGCACAGCATCCGGACGGTTCATTTGATCCGGTTATCAGTCAAGTACTGCAGGGGCAGCGCTTTGTCGGTCGTGCTTTTGTCGTCGATGACTGGTACAACACTGCTTATCATCCGTTATATGATCAACAGCGAAATATTATCGGCATGCTCTATGTCGGCGAACGTCAATCCGAGCTCGCATCCCTGATTCATTCCATTCAACATATTGCGGCCGGATCCAGTGGTGCGTTGTTTATGATGGAGGCCCAGCCGCGTGAGGAGAATCACCGTCAGGGGGTTGTTCAGCAACTGACGTCATCTGATTACGACCATGTACATTCCGGGCTTACCAGCAAGGATGCCCAATATGCCCAGCAGATCATCGGCAAACTGCTCAATGAAAATCGCCTGCTATTGACGGATAAAATAAATGTTCTTCACACAGATGGTGGTTTAAACGGTGTGTCCGCAGTGCCGGATGACCATGTCATTGTTTACAGCTATTTTGCGCCTTGGGACTGGCTTGTTGGCATCTATTCCCAGTGTGAAACAGCCAGTTCCACCCAGCAGCGTTTAGGTGTCATGTTTCAACGTACGGTCGCCTCTGTCTGCATGACAGCTTTTTTGTGGTTCAGTTTGGCCCTGTGGCTGGCTTTCCGTCTGGCCACCCAGATCTCCAAGCCGCTTGAAAAAGCGGTAGAAGGATTTCAGCGTGTCGGCCAGGGCGATCTGGACTACGAATTAGGGCATGCCAGTGGTTTTGAAATTGAAGCGCTGTATCGTTCCTTTGACACCATGGTGCACAATCTTCAGCAGGTCACGGCATCGCGGGATGAACTGGATCTTGAAGTCAATGCCCGCCGCCAGATTGAGCAGAAGCTGCAAAATACCGTTGCCACTCTGGAAACCATTATCCGTGAAGCCCCCATGTCGATTATTGTCGTGACCCAAGAGGGGTATGTGGTGATGTGGAATCCCAGCGCCGAAAAGATGTTTGGCTGGAAAGAAAGGGAAGTTCTCGGTCAACTCTACCCCTTGGTCAGGGGGGAAGATATGACAGCAGAGTGTCTCGACTACAAAAAGCTGGTCGAAAATGGTCTGATTCTTCAGGCCAGGGAGATGCAGCGTTACCATAAAGACGGACACAAGCTTGATTTGCTGGTTTCTGCGGCCTGTCTGGCTGGCCCGGAAAGCTCCTGCGAAAACATCCTGATTTTGCTTGAAGATATATCTGCATTTAAGAAAACCCAGCGACAACTTCAGGAGCGCGAAGAGCAATATAAGCTGCTTTCTGCAGAATTTCAGTCAATTCTGAACAGTATCGAGGATGTGATCTCTCTGATCAGTCCAGATATGAAAATTCTCTGGTGTAATCACGGCAAAAAACGCTGGAATAAAAATGAAGCGGTCCTTCCCATGACCAGTTGTTATTCGCTCTGGGATAAGAACCTGAGTGAATGTAAGGATTGTCCGATCCGTAAGAGTTTTGAAACTGGTGAAAGTCACAGTTCAATCGTGACAACGCCCGATGGTGTTCGCTGGGGGATCAAAACATTTCCGCAAAAAGATGAAAACGGTCAGGTCACCAATGTGATTGAAGTGGCCAGTGATATTACCGAATCGAGTATTTTACGTGAAGAAGCCATGCGTTCGGCGCGATTGGCCTCGCTGGGGGAGTTGTCTGCCGGCATTGCCCATGAGATCAATAATCCCAACGGGGTGATCATGCAAAATGCGCCAATTATTCGTGAGATGCTCGAGTCACTGCAGCCGATTCTCGATGACTATGTTCAAGATCATGGTGATTTTACTGTCGGCCGTCTGCCTTACAGCCGAGTACGCGATAAGTTGCTTCAAATACCGCGTCGGGTTGAGGACAGTAGCCAGCGGATCAAGGCCATTGTTGATGATTTGAAAGACTTTGTGCGCGATGAAGGGGTTTTGGACGCAGGGAGTCGGGCTGATTTGAATTATGCACTTGAGGCTGCCGTGCGTTTGACAAGCAACACAGTGAAGAAAGCGACCAATTATTTTTCGGTCACTTATGCAGAGAACTTGCCCCCGTTCATCGGTTCTGTGCAACGTATTGAACAGGTCATTGTTAATCTGATCATGAATGCCTGTCAGTCGTTGCCGGACATGGACGCGTCTATCATGCTGCAGACGCGCTACGATGCCAAAAATAACCAGATTGAGTTGGAGATCATTGATCAAGGTTGCGGCATCAGTGAGGAGAATATCGCCAAAGTTACCAACCCGTTTTTTACAACAAAAAGGGAGACGGGTGGAACGGGATTAGGGTTATCGATATCATCACGCATCATTGAAGAACATGGTGGTCGCCTGTCGATTGAAAGTGTTGTCGACTCAGGGACAGAGATCACCATCTCGTTGCCGTGTTATAAGGAGGACGCATGACACATTCGGGTCTTTATCCAAAATTTCCGGTGCTGCTGGTTGATGATGAGGTGGAGTGGTTGGAGAGTTTCAGCTTTACTCTGGAATATCAGGCTGGGATCACCCATGTCATGACCTGCAGTCAAAGCCATGAAGTGATGGCGCTGCTCAAGGAGCAACCATTCAGTCTGGTGATTCTCGATATGACCATGCCGCCACCGACCGGGGAACAGTTGTTGCCGTTGATCACTGCAGAGTATCCAGATGTGCCAGTGGTCGTTCTGAGTGGACTCAATCAGCTTGATACGGCTGTCAACTGCATGAAGCTCGGGGCTACGGATTATTATACGAAAACCACTGAAATCAGCCATCTGATGACGGGGTTGAAGCGCATTCTTACCGAACAGGATCTACGCCGTGAGTTGCAAACGCTCAAAAGTGGCTTGCTCAGCTATGGCTTGAATCATCCCGACGTGTTTGAAGAGATTGTGACGCGCAGTCCGATGATGATCTCGGTGTTCAAGTACCTTGAAGCTGTCGCCTGCAGTTGTGAGCCCATTCTGATCGTCGGCGAGTCCGGGTCGGGTAAAGAGTTGATTGCCAAAGCGGTTCACCGCTTGAGTTGTCCTGATGCGCCATGGGTGGCGGTTAATGTTGCTGGACTCGATGACACTGCGTTCAGCGATACCTTGTTTGGCCATGTTCGTGGCGCGTTTACCGGCGCCGACAAACCCAGAGAGGGAATGATCGCCAAGGCTGCAGGAGGAGTTCTGTTTCTTGATGAGATTGGCGATCTGTCGTTGCAATCCCAGGTGAAGTTATTGCGTCTGTTACAGGAGAAGGAATATTTTGCGTTGGGCAGTGATGCGCCCCGTCAGGTGGAAGCGCGAATCATCTGTGCAACCAATTGCGATCTTGCCGGCAAGCAGCAGTCCGGTGCTTTTCGAAAAGATCTGTATTACCGTCTTTGCTCGCACCAGGTTGTTCTGCCACCGTTGCGTGAGCGTAGTGAAGATCTACCCTTGTTGCTCACTCATTTTCTCGAACAGGCTGCCGATCAATTGAATAAAGAGGTGCCGACCTATCCACCTCAATTGCCGGTCCTGTTATCAACGTATCACTTCCCCGGCAATATCCGAGAATTGCGTGGAATGGTTTACGATGCCTTAAGTCAGCATCGTCAGGGAATCCTGTCGATGGACGTCTTTCGCCAGGCCATTGCTATTGATGAGTCTGACAAAAACGCACCAACCTCCTGCCCGATTACCGGCAGGGTGATGTTTCCCGAGCAGTTGCCCACTCTGGATGAAGTTGCCGGGCAACTGGTTGATGAAGCCATGAAGCGTTCTCAGGGCAATCAATCAATCGCCTCAAAGCTTTTAGGGATTTCCCAACCTGCATTAAGTCGACGATTGAAAAAGTCCTCTGAGTCTTGCGCCTGAAAACCCATATAACAAACGTTATAGCCATGACACAGGTTATATTGAAAAAAGTCCTGAGAAATCAGGGCTTTTTTTATTTTATGGCCAACACGTCATGATGAAACGCATAGCCTGTTAATAACTCTTCTATGCGGTTGCGTTGGATAAAACCTGCCACGATTACAGTGACTTATGTTTTGTTTGGCCGTTGTGGCATGGGCGTTGCTCTATCACAAGGGTAAATAACGTGTTGTGCAGGGAGGTGCTTATGAAAAACGTGATTTTGACCGAAGGCAATCAAGAACGGCTGAAAATACTTTCGTTTTTATTCAGAGTATCCGGTTACACCATTGAGGTTATTCAAGATCTTGGGCGTGCGATGGCATCTTATCAAGGGCTCAGCAGTGTTGAACGGCAATCATCATTACTTGTTGTTGCCGATTATCACCACCTTGGCCACCAGCGTGAACTGCGTTTTGAAAAACTGACAACCTTGGCCCAGCTTGAACCGTCAGCAGTACTCCTTGCCGCATACCGATGGACAGAGCCGGAACAGCTAGCCCTGGTCCAAGAAGTTCCACAAGGTGAATCATTCCTGATGTGTCAGTCACATCAGATCATCGACTTTGTTGAGCGCCACTGCGCAGCACAACAATGTGACCAACAGTCCTAACAATGGGCATGCTCGTAAACAGACACTGTTTTAACCAAACCTAGCGGGGGAAGCTATGAAGAACTTGAACGTATCCATGAAAATTTTTGTGCTGAGCATGGCCTTGATCGTCGGTTTTACTGTGACGATCGGTTGGGTGTACAGCAGCTTCAAAGATCATCTGTACCATGCGAAAAATATCGAAATTAAACATTCGGTCGAAAGCGCCTGGAGCATTGTCGATTTTTATGCGCACTCCTACAAAAACGGCGAGATAACCCTGGAGCAAGCGCAGGCCTCTGCCAAAGAAGCTATCAGCCACACTCGTTTTGATCATGGCAACAATTATTTCTGGATTCAAGATGCTACACCGACCATGGTCATGCATCCGATCAAGCCGGAATTGGATGGCAAGAATCTCAGCAGCATTACCGATCCCAATGGCAAAGCACTATTTGTTGAAATGGCTCAGGTCGCCGGCAAATCTGGTGAAGGTTTTGTTGAGTACCAATGGAGCAAGCCCGGTGCCACCAAGCCTGTTGGCAAAGCCTCGTTTGTCAAGTTGCAACCTGATTGGGGTTGGATTGTCGGTGCCGGACTTTACCTTGACGATATTCAGGCTGAACTCAATGCGATCTTTTACGCGGTTATTGCTGTTGTCAGTGTGGTCATTCTTCTGGCCATAACTCTGGTGTATTTCGTCTCTCGCGGCATCTCCCGTCCACTGAAACACGCCGTAGAGATGTTGTCCAGTCTCGAAGCTGGTCAATTGTCGTCCCGAATGAATCTGAATCAAAAAGACGAAGTGGGGCAGATGGCCGCCACCATGGACAAATTTGCCGACAGTCTGCAAAACGATATCGTCGCCTCGCTGCGCAAGCTGGCCGACGGCAACCTCGACTTTGACGTGGTTCCCCACAGCGACAAAGACGAGATTCGTGGCGCCCTCAAAGCGCTTGGCAACGACATGAATGAAATTATGTCCCAAGTCCAGGTGGCAGGAGAGCAGATTGCAGCCGGATCCACTGAAGTATCCGATTCCAGTCAGGCCTTATCACAAGGTGCCACGGAATCCGCCAGCTCTCTCGAAGAGATCTCCGCCTCCATGCAGGAGCTCAGCAGCCAGATTCAACTCAGTGCCGACAACGCCGGCCAGGCCAGTCAGCTTGCCGATCAGGCCCGCACTGCAGCCGACAGCGGTAAAGACAGCATGCAGGATATGATTGGTGCCATGGACGACATCAGCGCCTCCGGTCAGGATATCGCCAAGATCATCAAAGTGATCGACGAGATCGCGTTCCAGACCAACTTGCTGGCTCTCAACGCCGCCGTAGAAGCTGCCCGCGCCGGACAGCACGGCAAAGGCTTCGCTGTTGTCGCCGAAGAGGTGCGCAACCTGGCCGCTCGCAGCGCCAAAGCCGCCAGTGAAACCGCTGAACTGATCGAAGGTTCCGTCAAAAAAGCCGAAAACGGTGTGACCATTGCCGACCGTACGGCCAGCGGCTTTAACGACATCGTACAAAGCATCGTTAAGGTGACCGATCTGGTCGCTGAAATCGCCTCGGCCAGCAACGAGCAGGCCCAAGGTGTGCAACAGGTCAGCATCGGCTTAGGTCAAATCGATCAAGTAACCCAGCAGAACACCGCCAGTGCCGAAGAGGGTGCGGCCGCCGCCGAAGAGCTGTCCAGTCAGGCCGATCAGCTGCGTCAGATGTTGGGACGGTTCGTACTCAAGCAAGGTCAGAACCGTGTGGTTATGCATCAGCCTGAGCCGGAACCTGTTGCATGGCAGGAACCTAAGCCCCAAGTTGAACGGGTGGCTTATGAGCGCAAACCTCACGCGCTTCCGGTTGAGCGTTCCCAATTGGTTCCGGGACAGGGTAGTGGTTGGGGCGAGAATGCAACCCGCTAAGGATTTTTTAGAAGTCAGGAGGGACATGATGAGCGATGTAGAGAACACAATGGTTGACGAAACGTTTGAAACAATGGACATGGCACAGAAGGACCTGTACTTGAACTTTCATATCGGTAGTGAGGATTTTGGCATCGATATCGCCCATGTGATTGAGATCATCGGCATCCAGAGAATTACCGCTGTTCCGGACATGCCACACTACATGCAGGGTGTGATCAATTTGCGCGGTAAGGTGATTTCGGTGATGGATGTCCGCCTGCGATTTGATATGGAACAGCGTGAGTATGATGATCGTACCTGTGTTGTGGTTGTCAATGTTGGTGAAGATACCGTTGGACTGATTGTCGATCGTGTGAATGAAGTGGTCGAGATCAGCAGTAACCAGATTCAGCCGGTTCCCCAATTACAACTGAACGAGGATTATATTATGGGGTTGGGCAAGTTGAATGATGAAGTGAAAATCCTTATTGACGTTGATCGCTTGATCAATGAAGGAGACTTTGTCGAAGCGGCATAAAAAGACGGCCTAATTATACTGAAAGCGTGTATCTATCCCCAAAACGGGGGCTGTTCTAGTGTGGAATAGCCCCCCGTTTTTTGTTGAGAAAAACGTCTTCTCCCGCCGTTAAAAAAGGCTATGACAATTGTTATAACTTGCAGAACTGCATATCGATGTAACTCATCGTTTTTGCGCGATTTATTTTTAATTGCGCATGTTTCTATTCTTTTGTGCATAACCTTTTTGTTTCTACGACCATGTTGATTTTTGATCGTTTCCTCTGTCAATCCAGCTTGTTATGGGCTTTTTGGCTTTCTGGCACAACGATTGCTCTTTAAAGATCTCAACAAGATCACAAGCATAATGACATGAAAATTTTTTTTAATACTAAGGACAACGTTATGAACAAAGTGATGATTACAGCAGCCCGACCGGAGAGATTGAAAATTGTATCTTTTCTATTAAGGCTCGCCGGTTGGGAGGTGCAATCTTCGGTCTCTTTGCCGGAAGCCGTTAATTATCTCAAGAATGCTGATGTTAACGACAATTATTTTGATCTGCTGGTTGTTGTTAACTATCTCTCCCTTGCTGAAAGCATGGAAGAGCGACTTTTCGAATCGCAATGCCTGGAGATGTGCAGCAATTTGCAGCGGCCTGTTTCCATTCTGATTTGCAGCAATGAACTGGAGCGTAGTGAAAAAAAATGTTTGGCTGAACTGACTCGCGAGGGTGTTGATTTTTGTCAAAGCGAAAAGTTGGTTGGTCGTATCGAAGAGATTCATGATGCACTCAATCGTGGATTGCTGCAGGCAACACCTTAGTCACGAAATTTATGAGCCCAGGGAGGGGCGATAAGAATCAGCTCCTGATTGTTTAAAGACTGATTCTGTAAAGATGACGAAGATTTGATTTTCGTTATGCGTGGGTGAAAGTCCTGGATGGATTTTTCGACAACCTGCCAACCAAACCTATCGGGGGAAGCTATGAAAAACTTGAACGTATCCATGAAAATTTTTGTGCTGAGCATGGCCTTGGTTGTCGGATTTACGCTGACAGTCGGCTGGGTGTACGGTCGTCTTAAAGACAGCCTTTACCATGGTAAGAATGTTGAAATTGAGCACACGGTTGAAAGTGCCTGGGGTGTTGTCGATCATTACGCCCAAGAGTACAAAAGCGGGACTATGAGTCTGGAAGAGGCTCAAACTGCTGCGAAACAAGCTGTAAGCCATTTGCGCTTTGATGAAGGTAACAACTATTTCTGGATTCAGGATGCCACACCAAACATGGTCATGCACCCGATCAAGCCGGACTTAGATGGTAAAAGCCTCAGTGGTTCAACTGACCCGAGCGGTAAGGCGCTTTTCGTCGAAATGGCCAAAGTGGCCAGTAAAAACGGTCAAGGCTTTGTTGATTACCAATGGAGTAAACCCGGTACCACCAAGCCTGTTGGAAAAATCTCGTTTGTCAAATTGCAGCGTGACTGGGGCTGGATTGTCGGTGCCGGATTGTATCTGGATGACATTCAGGCCGAACTCAACGCCATCTTCTACGCCGTTCTCGTCGTGGTTAGCGTGGTCATTCTTCTGGCCTTGGCTCTGGTGTATTTTGTCTCTCGCGGCATCTCCCGTCCACTGAAACACGCCGTAGAGATGTTGTCCAGTCTCGAAGCTGGTCAATTGTCGTCCCGAATGAATCTGAATCAAAAAGACGAAGTGGGGCAGATGGCCGCCACCATGGACAAATTTGCCGACAGTCTGCAAAACGATATCGTCGCCTCGCTGCGCAAGCTGGCCGACGGCAACCTCGACTTTGACGTGGTTCCCCACAGCGACAAAGACGAGATTCGTGGCGCCCTCAAAGCGCTTGGCAACGACATGAATGAAATTATGTCCCAAGTCCAGGTGGCAGGAGAGCAGATTGCAGCCGGATCCACTGAAGTATCCGATTCCAGTCAGGCCTTATCGCAAGGTGCCACGGAATCCGCCAGCTCTCTCGAAGAGATCTCCGCCTCCATGCAGGAGCTCAGCAGCCAGATTCAACTCAGTGCCGACAACGCCGGCCAGGCCAGTCAGCTTGCCGATCAGGCTCGCACTGCAGCCGACAGCGGTAAAGACAGCATGCAGGATATGATTGGTGCCATGGACGACATCAGCGCCTCCGGTCAGGATATCGCCAAGATCATCAAAGTGATCGACGAGATCGCGTTCCAGACCAACTTGCTGGCTCTCAACGCCGCCGTAGAAGCTGCCCGCGCCGGACAGCACGGCAAAGGCTTCGCTGTTGTCGCCGAAGAGGTGCGCAACCTGGCCGCTCGCAGCGCCAAAGCCGCCAGTGAAACCGCTGAACTGATCGAAGGTTCCGTCAAAAAAGCCGAAAACGGTGTGACCATTGCCGACCGTACGGCCAGCGGCTTTAACGACATCGTACAAAGCATCGTTAAAGTGACCGATCTGGTCGCTGAAATCGCCTCGGCCAGCAACGAGCAGGCCCAAGGTGTGCAACAGGTCAGCATCGGCTTAGGTCAAATCGATCAAGTAACCCAGCAGAACACCGCCAGTGCCGAAGAGGGTGCGGCCGCCGCCGAAGAGCTGTCCAGTCAGGCCGATCAGCTGCGTCAGATGTTGGGACGATTCGTACTCAAGCAAGGTCAGAACCGTGTGGTTATGCATCAGCCTGAGCCGGAACCTGTTGCATGGCAGGAACCGAAGCCCCAGGTTGAGCGGGTGGCTTATGAGCGCAAACCCCATACGCTTCCGGTTGAACGCACGCCTGAAAAAGATGATGTTCAGATTGCCCTTGATGATGAGGAGTTTGGACGCTACTAAGTTAGAACACCTCTACCCTTGAACTTGTTTGTCTTCCCCTGACAGACCTGACAAAAAGAGCGGCTTGTGCCGCTCTTTTTGTTGGTTTGACCTCGTTTAACGTGCCGTGGTACAACCGGTCAATTGCCTTACAAAGGAGTGCGGTTGTGCATACGATGCTCAGAATGATTTTGACCTCTCGGGTCTATGATGCTGCTGTGGAAACACCGTTGGAGTCAGCATCGACACTCTCCACGACATTGAATAACCACATCTGGTTGAAGCGCGAAGATCTTCAACCGGTTTTTTCGTTTAAATTGCGCGGTGCCTACAATCGCATGGCTCAACTGACTGATGAGGAGAAGCGTCGCGGTGTGATTGCCGCTTCTGCGGGTAACCACGCCCAAGGGGTTGCTTTTTCCGCATGTCAGTTAGGGATTAAGGCCGTTATTGTCATGCCGGCGACAACGCCGGCCATCAAGGTCTCGGCAGTGAAAAGTTACGATGCCCAGGTGGTCCTACATGGGGATAATTATTCTGAGGCGGCCGAGCGTTGTCAGGCTATGATCGAAGAGAGTGGTATGGTGTTTATCCATCCTTTTGACGATGACTATGTTATTGCCGGTCAGGGCACCATCGGCGACGAAATTTTACGGCAAAGTGCTGGTCGTCTTGATGCTATTTTTGTTCCTGTCGGTGGTGGCGGGTTGATAGCTGGCGTGGCCAGTTTTATCAAGGCGGTCTGTCCTGACGTCAAAGTGATCGGTGTTGAACCGGAAGACAGCGATGCCATGAGCCGTTCCCTGGCGTTAGGGGCGCGTTTAACTCTGGATTCCGTCGGAATTTTTGCTGATGGTGTTGCCGTGCGCGAAGTGGGCAGACGGACCTTTGAATTGTGCCGTCAGTATGTAGATGACATGGTGCAGGTTAATACCGATGAAATTTGCAGCGGGATCAAAACCATTTATCAGGAAACACGTTCCATTGTTGAACCGGCTGGAGCTTTGGCTGTGGCCGGTCTGCAGAAATATGTGCAGGAGCATGGCATCACAGGTCAGCATCTGGTCGCCGTTAATTCCGGGGCCAATATGAACTTTGACCGCTTGCGCTATGTGGCTGAGCGCACTCAGATCGGTGAGAAAAAGGAAGCTCTTTATGCCGTGACCATTCCCGAGCGCCCCGGTGCCCTGCGCCATCTGTGCACCACGTTACTTGATGAGCGCAATATCACCGAATTCAACTACCGACTGGCCGGGCGTAAAGATGCCTATATTTTTGTCGGTCTGTCGGTCAGGGATTCTCAGGAGCGTCTTGATTTTCTCACACTGTTGCAGAAAAACGGCTACGATTGCCTCGACATGACGGATAATGATCTGGCCAAGACCCATATCCGCTATATGGTCGGCGGACATTCGCGACAGGTGGGTAAGGAGTTTCTCTACCGCTTCTGGTTTCCGGAGCGTCCAGGTGCTTTGGCGCGCTTTCTTTCGGCGATGGGGAGTAACTGGAATATCTCTTTGTTTCATTATCGCGCTCAAGGGGGTGACTTTGGGCGAGTTCTGGTGGGTCTGGAAGTTCCGGAAGATCAACACGAACAGCTCACGTCATTTCTCGATCATCTGGGGTATTACTACATCGAAGAAACCTTCAATCCCGCTTATAAACGATTTCTTCAGGGCGGATAAAGTTATGGATTGTTAGCGTTTAATCAAAACACGACTGATGGTGCCATCCGTACAGGGTTAATAGTTGACAGTTATGCTCAGGAATGCTAAGAGTGACCCATAACTGCATGCACCAGAGGAGGTTGCACGTGTTTAAAACGTTAAAAGAAGATATCAGCGCTGTATTTCAACGTGATCCGGCCGTTCGCAGTATGCTTGAGGTGATCGTGTGCTATCCGGGGTTTCATGCTCTGCAACTGCACCGTCTTGCGCATAAAATGTGGAACTGGAAATGGTACTTTCTGGCCCGTTGTATTTCACAATTCGGTCGTTTTGTCACCGGTATTGAAATTCATCCCGGAGCCCGAATCGGTCGTGGTTTTTTTATTGATCACGGTATGGGGGTGGTAATTGGTGAAACGGCCGAAATCGGTGATAACTGCACCCTGTATCACGGCGTTACTCTTGGTGGTACGTCGTGGGCCAAGGAAAAACGTCATCCGACACTTGGCGATGATGTGGTGATTGGCTCAGGAGCTAAGATCCTTGGCCCGTTTAAGGTCGGCAGTGGCAGCAAGGTGGGCTCTAACTCAGTAGTGGTTAAAGAGGTGCCGGAAAAGGCGACTGTCGTCGGCGTGCCTGGACGGATGGTGCTCAGTGAAGAGGAGCGTCGCCAGCAGGATGAACGGCACCTTTTTGATCTTGAACATGGCCGGTTACCGGACCCTCAGGCCCAGGCTATCAGCCGCCTGTTTGAACACATCCGGTCACTGGAACAACAGGTTGTCCAATTACAGGATCAGCAGAAGGTTCTGAACGACCAAGTGAAACAGGACAACCTCAACGAAAGAAGGGCTTAACCATGCGGCTGTCAACAAAAGCTCAATATGCCGTGCGCGCCATGGTACGTTTAAGCCTTGAGCAAAGGGAGACACCGGTTTCCATTCGCGAGATCTCCAATCATGAAAATATCTCCTTGACCTATCTGGAACAACTCTTCGCTAAACTGCGTCGCGGCGAGCTGGTTCGGAGTGTTCGTGGTCCCGGCGGCGGTTACGTTCTGGCCCGACCCGCCGACCAAATCAAGGTAGATCAGATTATTGACAGCGTCGAAGAGACCCTGATCCCGGTTTCGTGTATGGATGAGTTTGGCAATTGCGCCTGTTCGGACCAGTGTGTCACCCATACGGTATGGCAGGAACTTGGAGAACGCATCCGGGGGTTTTTGTCATCGGTTTCAATTGAGGACCTGACCAGAGAAGCTCAGGAACGGATTCGGCAGCAACGTGCCGAGCAGAGTGAGGACAGCAAGTAAAGAGGTTTGATCGTGAAAAACGTCTATCTGGATAACAATGCAACCACCCCGGTTCTTCCTGTGGTGGTTGATGCTTTACTACCGTTTTATCAGCACGCTTATGGAAATCCCTCCAGTATTCACTGGGCCGGTCGAGAGGTTAAAGGCGCTGTGGATAATGCCCGTCAGCAGGTTGCTGACCTGATCAATGCCACGCCGCAAGAGATTGTTTTTAACGGTTGCGGCAGTGAAGGAGACAATCAGGCGCTGATCGGTAGTTATGAAATGCTCAAAAGCAATGGCAATCACATTATTACGACGGCTGTGGAACATCCGGCAGTGCTCGATACCTGTCGCTACCTGGAAACAAAAGGGGCTTGCGTCACGTATCTTGGGGTGGACAGTGAAGGGATGCTTGATTTGGCTGAACTGGAAGCTGCCATCACCGATCAGACTATTCTGATCTCCGTCATGTGGGCCAACAATGAGACCGGCTGTCTGTTTCCCATTGGTGAAATCGGCCGGATTGCTCGCAAGCATCAGATACGATTCCATTGCGATGCCGTTCAGGCGCTCGGTAAAGTGGCGATTGACGTGGCAGAGTGTGGTGTTGATCTGATGGTGTTTTCCGGGCATAAAATTGGTGCGCCTAAAGGAGTGGGAGCCCTCTATGTGCGTGATGGTATCGAACTGGAATCGCTGATTCATGGCGGTCATCAGGAGCAGGGGCGTCGTGCCGGTACGCTGAATGTCGCCGGGATTGTTGCTTTTGGCAAAGCCTGTGCCGTAGCGCAACAACAGTTTGATGACGATGTTGCACGAATGATGGTGTTGCGTAACCGTTTGCAACAGGGGGTATTGGCTCTGCCTGATGTCACTCTCAATGGACATAAGGACAACCGTTTGCCCAACACCCTCAACGTCAGTTTTTCCTTTATCGAAGGGGAAGGGCTGTTGTTGTACATGGATATGGTTGGCATTGCCGCGTCGTCGGGTTCGGCCTGTACCTCCGGATCCGATGGTCCGTCTCATGTTCTGGCGGCCATGGGGGTTGCGGAGGCGGTGTTGCACTCCAGTGTTCGATTCAGCCTCGGTCCGCAGACAACACAAGATGATGTGGACTATGTTCTGGAACAATTACCACCCATTGTTGATAAATTGCGCGAGATGAGTCCGATGCTTGAGCGCGAATTTTCCTCGGACTGTTTGGTGGTCGAGTGTGAGATCGATCCCCATTAGCGTTGTGTCCGTTCGATAGATTTACAGGCTGTTGAAAAAACAGACTGTGGAGCTCATGGACGGGCGATCAAAATCAAGGACATGTTTTCAAGTCCTTGATTTTGTGAGCAAGACGGAAATCGCATTTTTGGCTTGCGTCGTTGAAAAATCCCCGGACGGGATTTTTTCAACATCCTGTTTAACCCCACGAAGGCACTTCATCTGGAAGTGCCTTCGCTGTCTTTTCCTGAATCCGTAGAGGGGTCAGGTTGCAGGATCCAAAATGAAAAAAAACACAGTATTGGTGGCCATGAGTGGCGGTGTTGATTCATCGGTGACGGCAGCCCTGCTGATTGATCAGGGTTATGAGGTGATCGGTGCCCATATGCGTCTGCTGCCTGGAGATCAATCGATTCAGGGCGAGGCGGATGCGCGCCGCATTGCTGAAGAGTTAGAGATTCCGTTTCACAGTCTGGATTGCCGAGACACTTTTAATGCTGCCATTATCGGAGACTTCTGTCGCGAATACCGTGCCGGTCGCACGCCTAATCCCTGTGTCCGTTGCAATCAACAGTTCAAGTTTGGCGCTTTGTTCGCGTTGGCTGATGAGCTGGGGGCCGATTATCTGGCCACTGGCCACTATGCACGCATCGACCGCCAAAAGGACCATGTTCGTCTCTGTCGCGGGCTTTATAAACAAAAAGACCAGAGTTATTTTCTTTTTGTGCTCAGTGCGGCCCAGTTAAAACGGGTGTTGTTTCCTCTTGGCGGTTTGACCAAGCCCGAGGTGCGCAACCTGGCTGAAAAATACCACCTCAGTTCTCGGAAGAAGTCAGAAAGTCAGGATATCTGTTTTGTTCCCGACAACGATTATATCGGATTTCTCGAACGCTATGACAGCCCATGGCCGGACCATGGAGAGATTGTCCATATTAACGGTAAAGTGCTGGGAACGCACCATGGGACCCATCGCTACACCATCGGCCAACGACGAGGTCTCGGCATTGGTTGGACGGAACCACTTTATGTGATTGAGCTTGATGCTGAGCAGCAGCGGGTTATCGTTGGTGAAAAAGCCGCTTTACAGCGTGATCGTCTGCAAGTACGTGATGTGACTTGGTCGGTACCGCCACAACACACCTCGTTGCGTGTTGATTGTCGGATTCGTTACCGTCATCATCCGGCCATGGCCACCCTGTCGATCCGGCCCAACGGTGATGTCGATGTGGTTTTCGATGAGCCTCAATATGGTGTGACCCCCGGACAATGCGCGGTTTTTTATGACGACGATTGTGTCCTTGGCGGTGGATGGATTACGGTATGAGTTGCGTCAGCATAGTTACTCTGGGATGTAAGGCCAATCAGTTTGAGTCTGCAGCAATGGAGCGGATGCTGCGCGAACAGGGGTATCAGATTGTCCCTTTTGAACAGGGGGCAGAGTTGGTCATTGTTAATACCTGTACCGTCACTTCGGCAACCGATGCCCAGTCACGCAAATTGGTTCGTAGAGCCCGTCGTTTGAACGGGCAATGCCGTATTGTGGTGACCGGCTGCTATGCTCAAATTCAACCGCAACAGATCGCGGAGTTGCCTGGAGTGATGTATGTCATCGGCAACAGTGAAAAACAGGATCTCATCGATATCCTGTGTCAGGAGGGGCCTCAGGTTCAGGTTGGCGATATTGCCAGTCAACAACAGTGCCCGGACTTGAAAATAGCGTCGTTTTCCGAACACAGTCGTGCCTTTGTGCAAATCCAGAGTGGTTGTAATGCCTTTTGCAGTTACTGCATCATCCCTTACGCTCGCGGTCGAAGTCGTTCCGTGAACACCTCTGCAGTGGTAGACCAGGTCAATCAACTGGTTGCGGGCGGTTATCGTGAAGTGGTTTTGACCGGTATCCATATTGGCAACTATGGTCAGGATTTGACCCCGCAATGTACGTTAACTGACTTGCTCAATGCTTTATTGACGCAGACTGATGGATGCCGCATCCGTCTTGGTTCTATTGAACCTCAAGAGGTCAACGAGGCGTTGATCGACTGTGTACAACACTCTTCTCGGATCTGCCCCCATTTTCATATCCCATTGCAGTCCGGTTGTGATGATGTTCTGCAACAGATGAATCGCCATTACTCCATCCGGCAGTTTCACGACACTGTTGAACTGTTATGTCAAAAAATTCCACGTGTCTCGATCGGTATTGATGTGATCAGTGGTTTTCCCGGTGAGACAGAAGCGCAACATCGGCATACCTGTGAGTTTATCTCGTCTTTGCCGGTGCATTATCTGCATGTCTTTCCGTTCAGTGCCCGGCCGGGAACGCCGGCGGCTACCATGCCCGATCAGATCCCTGGGGATATCGCCAAGCAACGTGCCGCAGAGCTTCGAGTATTGGCAGAGGAAAAAGCCAGCCAGTACCGAGAGCAGTTTATTGGTCGGCTTGTTGACGTTGTGTTGGAATCCCGTACAAAAAATAACCAGTGGCAAGGCACCAGTGCTGAATATTTGACCGTTCTGGTCGCAGGTGAGCAGGGTGCTGCTGGAGAACTTGTCTCGGTTGAGATTGTCGGCGTGAGTCAGAATTTCCTTGTTGGAACGCTAAGTTAGATAAAAAAATAGCCTCGGGCTAAGGAGGAGAAAGCGCCGAGGCTCAATAGAGGATTTTTCTTTTTTGTTGTCTTTGGAATATGCATTCGCTGTGCCAATAGAGATTGATCCTCTGTTTTTTTTTGACTTCCACTGTGCTCTTCCCACCTGATTCCGGCCACTTAGGATCTTTAACTTTTTTCTTAAATCTTTTTATTTCCTTTTATCTCCCCTCTTAATCTTTGCAATTTCCTCCTTGGCCCGTCAAACACAGTCTAATGACGCCTTCATGTGGCGATATACCCGAATGAACATTCGTAATATTTCGCCGAGTACTTAATAAATAATAGAAATAGGGTATTGAAATACTGTTTAAGGGAGTCGAAAAGTGTTTGTTGTGAAAAAAACATAAATATGAGCTATGTTTAACAACACAAGTGCCTTGGCAAACATATATAACTATCTGATCTTCTGGTTATCTGTGAAATGGCTATTTTTATTCTGTGCTACAAATACGAATTCTGCGACAAATGGGATATCTGCCGTTGACATGTGTTATTGCTGATGATAAAACAACATTCTATTATTACGAACTAGGGAGTTGTCATGGTTAAAGAACTCATTGGTAAAAAACTGAAAAAAATGCGGCTAAATAACGATATGACCATTGAAGGTTTGGCCAATAAATCTCAGGTGTCTTCCAATATGATTTCCCGGATCGAACGCGGACTGACGACGCCATCTGTTGAGATTCTTATGAAGCTGGCCGGTGCCTTCGGCATGAGTATCAGTTATTTTGTTGAAGAAGCGGAAAAAGGCTCAACAGTGGTACATACGCCGAATGGATCCGGCGAGCCCATCTTCTTCTTTGAAGACAAACATCAGATCGTCAGTTTGACGCAAGGGCTGCGTGATCCCGGCTTCACTGTGTTTTATGACACTTTGGAAGAGGGATGCAACAGTGGCGAAGGTGATATGGTCCATGTTGGTGAAGAGTTTGCCATGGTGCTCAAGGGGCAGATGGAATTTATCATCGAAGGCAAAAGCTACCTGCTGAGTGATGGCGATTCGCTGTCATTTAAAGCCAACCTGCCACATCGCTGGACCAATACCTATCAGGGGCAGACGTTGGTAATGTGGGTTGTTTCACCGGCGCCCAATGTCGCCCAGCAGCAGGCGTAAGGAGTAACTGACCATGAAACTGAAAAAAATTATCGGCAAAAAGTTGAAAGCGATCCGTCTTGGCCGTGATTTGACCATTCAGGAGCTGGCCAACGGCTCCGGGGTGTCTTCCAATATGATATCCCGTGTCGAGCGGGGATTGACGATCCCGTCGGTTGAAATTCTTATGAAGCTGGCACGTGTGTTCAATAAGAGCGTCGACTATTTTGTTGAAGAGGTAAAAACCACGCATGAAGTGGTTTTTAGTTCCAGCGGTCAGCGTGATGCAACGGTGTATGAAGACAGCAGCAACATGATTACCGAGTCGTTTACCTCGGGACTTCGCGATCCGCAGTTCTCGTCTTTTTACTGTACCGTCCCTGTTGGCGGCCTCAGTGGCGAATCCAACATGTATCATCCGGGTGATGAACTGATCTATCTGTTGGAGGGCCGTTTAAAAGTAACTGTCGTTGATGAAGTCTATGAGTTGACTCCCGGTGACAGTCTGTCCTTCAAGTCCCATTTACCGCACAGTTGGGAGAATATCGGTACGGTTGACGCTAAAGTGATCTGGACAGTCTCACCCTTTACTGTGATTTAATAATAAAAACGGTGGTTTCACTTGTTGACACGTGTGATTAATCATGTATGTTCTTAATATCGCTTAAATAACTTGGAACTCTTTGCTGACAACCTGATCGGAATACCGTGTAAGATGAGCGGCTAGGAGGAAGTATGAATAAGTCTGAACTGATCGAAGCGCTCTCTCTTGAAAAGGATTTGACCTATAAGCGGGCAGAGGAGATTGTTAACCTTATGTTCGACTCAATGACGCAGGAACTGGTCAAAGGTGGCAGGATTGAGATCCGCGGTTTTGGCAGTTTTGTCGTTAAGGACTATAAATCGTACACCGGTCGTAACCCGAAAACGGGTGAAGCCATCCAGGTGAAAACGAAGAAACTTCCGTTTTTCAAAGTTGGTAAAGAACTACGGGAACGTGTGGATAACTGATAAAAAACCCCTGACCATCTGGCAGGGGTTTTTTTTGTCACTATTGCTGTGGTCGCTGATTTAGCAGACCGTCAAAAGCATGTAGCATACGGAGAAGCGTCCGCTTTCCGGAATAAAACACAGCACGCGCTGTCCCTTCTTCAGACGGCCGGAATAAAACAGCTCTTCGAGTATGATATAGATCGAGGCTGCGCCGGTATTTCCTTTTGTTGTCAAGTTGGTAAACCAGCGATCATAAGGGATGTGAAAGCCCTGTTCCTGCATTCGGTCATAAAGCCGGGTCCGGAAATAATCGGATGAGTAGTGGGGCAGAAACCAGTCAACGCTCTCAGGTGTTAATCCCCGTTGTTCAGCAATGGGCAGCAACGCTCTGTCAACGGATGTCGGAATGATCTCTTCATTGAGTAATTTGACATCTTGCTTGATTAAAAAGGCATGATTATCCACGGCCTGCTCAATGGTCTCAAATTCGCGCCAGCCGCGCAGTTTTCCCTGTTCCTTGATGGCTCCGGCATACATGCACGGCTCAAATAGATGGGCACTGGAACGCTGGTCAATCCATTCAACCTTCAGCGAAATTCCCTCTTGGGCAGGGGTCGGTGAAATCTTGGCGGCACCTGCACCATCCGACAACATCCAGCGCAGAAAATCCGCATCAAAAGACAATACCGGCTGGTTTTGCAGCTGTTCCGCGCGCTCGTCTGAGATCTGGCCGCACAATGAGGCACGCATGAAAGATGAGGCGAGTTCCGAACCGGTGGCAATCGCACTGGGTGCTTCGCCTAAAGCCACCTGCATGCACGCTTGCTTCAGGGCGGTGACACCACAGATACAGATACCGGCAGTGGACACCACTTCGCACGGTCCTCCTTTAAGCTCACCATGCACCATGGAGGCGTGCCCCGGCATGATCTGGTCCGGCGATGAGGTTCCGCAGCACAGGGTGTGGATGTTGTGCGGATCGTAGGAACGCAACTGGCGAACTGCCTCGGCGGTCAACTCGGCATTGGTATGAGTTTGTTCCAGGGTGATTGGATCAATCGCATAATAGCGTTGTTCAATGCGATTGTTGCGCAGAATAATGCGCCGCGTACGCGAAGGCAGATCACCGACCAGTCCAAGCATGGCTTCCATCTCTTGGTTGGAAACCGGTTTATTGGGGAGGAACGATGCGAGGTCAGTGATGTAGGCGTCCATACGTGATCCTATAACTTCGCCTGGGCGTGGCAGGCACGCAACAGGTTGGCGTAACGGGTGTAAAATTCCTTTTCCGGCAAACGGGTCCGGGTGACCGCATTGGTCAACGTGTAATAATCGAGATTGTGTTCGGTAATTCGCTTTTTCATGCTGTCGTATATCGGGGTGCCCGGCAGTGGTGTCATGATTGTCAGCATGGGCAAGTCGATCTTATGACTGGTGATGTAGCGCTCCAGGGTGTCAAAGTCGTCATGACTGTAATCCGGGTCGACAATAAAATCACCAACCACGGTAATGTCCAACTCTTTGAGACGCAACAGTGCTTCATCATTGAGCGCCTGGGTTCCCTGTTTGTTCATCTGCGCGAGCCGTTGATCATTGATCTCTTCAAAACCGATGACCACGGAACGCAGGCCAATCTCTTTCCATTGTTGCAACAGCACGGGGTGACGTACCACAGTATCGGCGCGCACGTCAATCAAGTAATTCTTTTTAATTCCAGCTTGTTTGATCGCCCGGTAAAGTTCTTCCGCATGGGCCGGAGAACCAAAGGTGTTGGCATCCACCAGACGGATAAACGGAATGTCGGGTAAACTCTGCAGATCGCGAATCACCGCATCAATCGGCTGGGTCAGGTATTGGCCACCACACTGGCCGGCGATACAGCAGAACGAACAATTGAACGGACAGCCAAAGGCGGTGACGACAAAACCTAAGGACACGTTTAATTTAGCCAGAAAATAATCGTCTCGGTAGGATTCAATCAGGTCGTAGCGCGGAGCGTGATCAATGGGCTGATCAGTGTGGTTATAACGTCGTGGTGACCAAGATAATGGTTGCCCCGGCGTGACGCTGGCAATTCCCGGGATCGCAAAGTCTGACTGACTCTGTTCCAGATGCGTGACCAGTTGGTGAAAACTGTCTTTGCCAAGGCCGAGGACGATATAGTCAAACGGTTCTTCGTTAAAGTGTTCCGGGACATTGCTGGCATGAATTCCGCCAATAACCAAAGTTGCATCGCAAAGTGTACGTGCCTGTCTGGCCAATTTCTTGACCGTGTTGGCTTCACAGGTCATTGCCGTAAAGCCGATGATATCGGGTTTACCGGCATGAATTGTTTTTTGCAAATCCGTGTTGTCAGCTTTAAGGTCCAGAATCGTCACATTGTGGTCAGTGAGGCCGGCAGCAACAACTTCAAGGGCTAACGGTTCACCACGAAAGATCTGCTTTAGTGAATCGATGCCGTAACGCTCTTCGGGGATGCTGCGCCCGCAGTTGGGCGGATTGATCAGTAGAATATTCATTGTTTAACGAATGCTATCGAGCAAGGGGCGGATTTTCACCATAGAAAAACGTACCGCAGCGTGGATGGTTCGTGCAGCCATTTTCCCGGCTTCCTGTTCAACCCGTTGAATCATCTCCTCTTTAAACGGTCCGGTTTCTTCAATGGAGTCAACCGTGAGATAAAGGCGAGCTCCTTGCCAGTTGAAAATCACCGGTGCCGGTTCATAAATGCTGAGGACCGCGTGGGAGTTGTGTCGCAGATTCTCCAGACTGTGATTCTTGGCCAGGGCGATGTTAACATGCTGCGGGTCAGGCATCATGGCTGACCCAACAATGGCGCTATTGGGATTTCCAGCATGGTCAACTGTAGACAGGGTGCCGACACGCTGTGCTGTGTTGACAAAAGAGACAAGTTCTTCGGGGCTCATAAAACCTCACAACAGCTCAAAAAAGCATAAAAACATAACAAAAACGACAATTTCGTATTATAAATGTAAACCTTTGGTTAGGCCAAGACCTTTTATGGTTTTTTGTATGGAACCCGCTCAGGAGGAGTTCAACGTGGTTGCAAAGAGCAGTCAAGTCATTGTCCGTTATGCTGAAACCGATGCTCAGGGTGTTGTTCACCATGCCACCTATCCCATCTGGTTTGAAGAGGGACGTTCTGACTTTCTTCGTCAGATTGGTACCCCATACAGTACGTGGGAAAAGATGGGATATTTTGTGGTGGTGGCAGATCTGTCGCTACGCTATCTGGCACCGGCGTTTTATGAAGATCGGTTGATCGTTGAAACCTCGTTGCAGCGCCTGAAAAAACGGTTGATTGAATTTTCGTACCGGATTTTACGTGATGAAGAAGTGATTGTTCAGGGCAGCAGCCGCCATCTGATCGTGGGGCCGGATAAACAGCCTCGTGCCTTGGATGAGACCTTTTTTGAGCGTGTGACGCAACTTTTGCAGGAGCAGGAATCGTGATGATTAAAACTCTGAATGCAACACAACATCATCCGCTGATCGATAAAATCCGCCAACTGGCGGTGGCCCATGTGAAGCCCTATGCCGCCGAGTGGGATCGGGAAAATCGCTTTCCCATGGAGCATGTTCACGCCTTAGCCGAACATGGTTTGCTGGGGATCTGTGTTGATAAGCAATGGGGCGGTTTGGGGAAGTCTCTCCTGGAGATGGCACTGATTATTGAAGGGGTGGCGCGTTACGATGCCGGCATGGCTTTGACTCTGGCTGCACATAGTCTGGTGTGCGATCATGTGCAACGTTTTGGCTCTGAAGCCCAGAAAAACCGCTATCTTCCTGGCCTGGCTAAAGGTGAGCCTCTTGGGGCCTGGGCATTGGCTGAAGCGGGCAGTGGCAGTGATGCGGTCTCCATTAAGACCCGTGCCCAGCGAAACGGGGACGGCTGGCAGCTTAATGGTCGTAAAATGTTTGTCACTCAGGGATCGGTGGCCGGGCTTTACGTGGTCATGGCACGCAGTGGCGAGCATAAGAAGTCTGCGATCAGCGCTTATCTGGTGGAGCGTGATACACCGGGAGTAACGCCGTCCGCCCCTCTAGAGAAATTGGGCTGTCGCAGCTCCAATACCACGGCAGTCCATTTTGATCAGGTGCAGCTCGCCGAAGAGCAACTCCTGGGTGAGGAACACCGGGCACTTTCAGCCGCGTTTAGTCTGCTCGACCATGGTCGGGTGACGATTGCCGCCCTGGCCTGTGGCATTATGCGCGGTTGTCTGGAGGAATCGCAGCGTCATACAGCACGCCGACAGCAGTTCGGCACGCCGATCAACACGTTTCAGGCGGTGCAGTGGCCCATGGCCGATATGGCCACCCATTATGATGCGGCTTGGCTGCTGACGGCGCGAGCCGCCCAGTTGTGTGACGACGGACAAACCTGCGGAACCGCTGCGGCAAAAGCCAAACTGTTTGCCGGGGAGATGGCGGTCAA
This sequence comes from Desulfuromonas acetoxidans DSM 684, assembly GCF_000167355.1. Lineage (NCBI taxonomy): Bacteria > Pseudomonadati > Thermodesulfobacteriota > Desulfuromonadia > Desulfuromonadales > Desulfuromonadaceae > Desulfuromonas > Desulfuromonas acetoxidans. The sequence continues at coordinate 62,720 of NZ_AAEW02000011.1, read as the reverse complement.
GAGCGCTGAGCGCGCTGTTCAATTGCAAGGCGGTTACGGTTACCTGAAAAACAGTTGTGTTGAGCGGTTTTACCGCGATGCCAAATTGTGTGATATCGGTGAAGGAACGGCTGAGATTCAACGGTTGGTGATTGCGCGGGAGTTGATCACTGCGCAACAAGAAAAGTAGGGCGGCTAAATTTCAATTGAGAATTTTCTGTATGCTCATCGCTCTGACGTTCATTGATTGCTCTCGGCGCTGCTGAATGGCAGAGCTTGGTTGCAAGATAACTCGCTGAAGGGTGGGCACCGTCCCACCCGTTAGGTTGGTGCGACAAAAGATATAGATCGCGGCTTTAGACAGTTATCAACTGTTTTATGTCAAAAATGATGAGTTGCACGATTTGCCGAGCTAAAGGGAGGCAAGCCGAATTCGTTAAGCATAACGGAAACAGACTCATTGTCGGTTGATCTAGGTTCATGTACGCGGACACTTAAAACGCAAAATTTGGACACTTAAAATTGAAAATTTGAACCGGTCATAAAATGGCCTTTTAAGACCTTTAAAATGGCCAGTTTAAGCTCTCCCTTCAAGCTTTGCCAAATACCTATGCAGAGCGCTTTTTGAAGGCACTCGTTCTTTCCCAAATAAACTGATCAATTTATTTCTGAGAGCTGCAATTGTCGTTGTTTCAGTTAAGCCAAGTATATATTTTTTCATCTCTGGATCCTTGTCAATTATGCTCTTAGATCCCTTACGGTTTAGAATTCTCGGATAGACAGGAATTCCAGCGAGTGGGCCACTCTCCCCAACCGATCTCAGTATTTCTTTCGACATATCGTTTAAGATCGATAAGGATTCATATGGTGTCACCGTGCCAAGTAAATTTCTTATCTTGCCTTCAACTTCATATCTATTCTTCATTTTTAGCCTCATGGTTGTTTGAACATAGAGATCTCATTCACATCCTCCGGAACAGGCCTCCAGGGAGATCGTCCGGCGTGAACAGCTCTTTGTCCCATATCTTATTTCCGGCGCGCCTTGGATTCTCAAGGAAATACGCGTTTCTCTCGTTGAGATACCTGGAGATTGCTCTCTGCATCTCTTCAACTGATTGATAATCACTATTGTATATGACGGCCTTTCTAATATTCCTGAAGGTTGATTCAACAACATTGAGGAACTGGGCATTAGATGGTAACGGGTAAACGTTTACCTTCGGGGTAGAGTCCCGTTTTGAATTCGCGTTTGCCGTTTCAATCCACTCGTTGACCTCTTTAGCGCTGTGGCTTGAAAGCGAGTCCCATGTCAGGCAGAGGCGAGAATAAGCGCTGTAGCGTTCATGAAGCTCCTGAAGCAACGCAACAATAGCTGAGGCCGTCTTACCCTTGATGTACTGATAAATCACTTGGTTTGTCTGGGCCTCCAAAGCGGCGATCAAATAGACAGCCCCTTTGTCTGGTTGGTACTCTGGAATAGTTCTAACCTGATCTGGTGCAGTTAAGACTTTTCCACCATATTTTTTCACTTTCCAAGGCCCAGCTTCGTCGATGAAGAAAAAGGCATCATTGGGCGTCAAGCAATGCAAGACAGTGATAAGTGTTTTCACCTTCTGGCGGTAAAGCGGATCATTGCTGGTCAGCATTGTTCTAGCACGCTTCCATGTATAACGAGCGTCCTTAATAACTCGCTTTAAAGCTCCTTTTGCAAGGTGTTCGCCGTAAAGCTTTTCATATGCCTGAATGATGGATGGCAACGTCCAGTTAGAGCGATTGATGTCAAAGGTCATTGGTGGTGAATGGAGGATATCGACAACTCTAACCCTCTCCAAGTTCCTCTTCTCAATCATTGCCTGAGACTCGTATTTAACCTTGACGATAGAAATTCCTTCCTTCTCAAACCTTTCATGCCATCGAAAAATTGTTCTCCTTGAACGTTGGGTTTTCAACATGAGTTCCTGGAGAGAGCATCCCTCATTCATAAGAAGTAGACCAAGGGCCTTGGCACAACAATTACGGTGGGTTCCAAGCAAGTGTCCATTCAGTGTGTTCTTCTCGTCCTCGGTAAGCCGTCTGGGCAATTTCAGAATAAGGTTGCCACCATCGGCAATGCCAATTACCTCAGTTATCTTGTTAGAATATTCTTTTACTTCAGCCGTAAAGACAGGATTCATTTGGACAATTAAATTGATCTGGTGCAGAGCCAATAAAGGATTTTTGAGATTGATTTCTATTTTTGCTGACAGGGTTTTCCCTGGATCCGGCACAAGAGCAGTTATTGCCTTCCTGTTTTTTTCATCTTTCTTCAGCTTCCCAAAGTTTGGTACCAGCCCACGCAATCCTTTCTTCCTGTGGGCCTTGATCCATCGATATAGCGTCCTAAGGCTGATACCGGATTCTTCCGCAAACTTGATTTGTGCCGCTTTTATGCGGAAATCTTTCTTGAGCCTCTGCCTTTCCTTGCGTAGAAATTTTTCAAAGGCCTTGATGACTGCATAGCGGTTTTGAGCTCTGATGCGATTATAAACTGGGACATCCCGTAACGTTTGGAAGACCAGATATTCTTTAATATCCTCAGCCATAACAACCTCCCTGTTTTCGTGGGCCTCATTCTTACATTGTAGCGAACAGGAGGTCATTTTCACCCTATGGTTCTAGCCGCCCCAAACACCTTCTTCTCTGCAGCGCTCAACAATCCGATAAATTTGTCGAATCGTAAGTTTATATTTCCTGGCTAGAAAACTATGATTTGAACCATCGAATTCATTCCATAGTTCCCAATCTCTCTGGCTGAGAGTTAAGGCCATTCCTTTTGGAATATAAACTTCTGTACCGCCATTATCCTGTCGAACCACCTCAACAGCCTTCAGGGCTGCCTCACGAGCCTCTTTCGATTTGATCCCGACTCCTTCCAACTCTCTTTGAATAGTCGTTGCCATCTTGAGCAAAAATTCAACACCAGGTCTTTTCTTTGCCATATAATTGTCTCCTATTCTGGTCTACGTTTTTCGTCTCGTATCAGGAATAAAGCCGCTCATATGTAGAGTTGCGAAGCAGCCAGTCAACCAGATCTGGGAATGTGATCCGACGTTCATTTCTCAATGTAATACTGGCCAGGGTATATGGTTTCTTTGGCTGCCCGGTCTCTGGATCCACCTCGTGTTCTACGATCATGCGCCGTAAGGTTTTCTCACTTTTAACGCCTATTAGCGTCTGCACTTCACCCGGCGTGTAGCTTGGTCGTACTGGCAGGTCTGCAACTTCAATCAATTTCCGCAGTTTTCTTTCTGCTTCCCGCTTTGTCATGGCTACTCCATGTGGATAGTTAAAAAAATGGCGAGAGGGGGCAGCCGTAGCTGTGGACTCTCGCCAGTTCCATGACAGACCATCTCCACTCACTCAGACTGATTGATGACAAAATGCAATCAGTCCTGGATACCGTTTCTATGGTCTGCCTAGCTCGAAATGGTACCTGCTCTTCTTATTGAAGTTGACAAACTCCCAGTTCAGCTAAGCGTTCAACTTCGGCAGCAGCAGCCTTGTCGATAAAGTCTCCTCCATTTTCAAAGCTGAAGAGGAGGCCTTCAGTTCCAGCTTTAGCTTCGCAACCCTTAATAAGGAAACCCGGCAATCGCAATTGCTGGCAGGAATGGTCAAGAATTGAAGGGCGATCCTTCCGACGATTGATGGCTTCAAGAGCCACTTCGATGCCGAAGAGATTTTTATAGCTCTCTTCAACGATCTGGGCTGCTTTGACGTATTCAGCACCGATTTGCTCAGCACGCCAAAGGAGGTGATAGTTCACCAGGTCAGCAAAAAGAACCTCAAGCCTGTCTCGCTCTGTTTGCTCAATATCGAGCATCCGCCTCAAACCGGAGATGGTTTGAGCTTTTCCATTGGCATAGGCCATGGATTCCTCTTGTTGGGACTCAATTTGTTTTTCAATTTCAGCCAATTGCTCATTGACGGCATCGAGAGACTTGGCATCTCCTTGATTCATGGCGAGACTGGCCAAGAGGTTTTCCTTTTGTTCGCAAAGTTCCTGATGTTTTTCCAGAGCTTTGTTTTCCGTTTTCATCAGGACTTTATTTTCTTCAATCGCGGTCTCAATTTTCTCGATCTGCGCGGTCTTCGATGAGATTTTTTGCCGGAAATACACCAAATCATCCGTGGTAACGGACATGCCACTACGCGCTTCCAGTCTCATGTTGTCAACACGCTCTTTTTTTTCTTCGTAATTAGGAAGCAGCTTCGAAATTTCACTTTCAATCTCTGCTTTCTGTGCCATCAGACCTTTTATTTCTTCCTCAAGCTTGGCATTGGTTTGTTTTATTGCGTGGGAAACGACAGCTCCTCTTTGCGCTGTTTTATCGCTCAGGAGATGCTGAGTCTGGGAGAGTTTTTCCCGCAATTCTTGTACTGGTTTTTCAGCGGTTCTGAAGTCAGATTCAGCCTGAGCTAATCCATTTAAAAACTGATGGCGCTGATCAATTTTTTCCTGAATGGTGGTTTCCACGTCTTTTCCCTCAACTTGCTTGTTGGCCATTGGGCTTTTCCTTTCGTTGTCGGTTAAACTTTGAGTGTTAGGTCAGCTGAGAATCCAGGTTGACTTGCTTCTGAAAAAGAGGCTTCACAAAAATCAGTACCACCATCAGAATGAATTTTTTCGAGCACCGAAAAGGCTATGCCGATCTGATCCCAGTTCAGCTTGTGCGCCGAATTCACACCGAATGCTCCCTTTAAGCTGTCGGTAAACTTTGCCTCGTCAACTCCAACGAGTTGACGGAATTTATCCAAGCTCTCCAGAACGCGAAACCGCTGTTCTTCCAACTGCAGATTTTTCTCATCAAACTTGGTTACTACTGTCATAAAAACTCCTTTTCTGTGTTATTATTGGTTAACGCATGTGACGCGGTGATATTCTCCCGGCCGTAGCACTTACCTCTGGTAAGGAGCGCTATGTGGGGTTGCCGATTTATCGGAATGGGAGGCCCCACCATGTGTCAGTCTCTTCAGGGAGCGTTATTCACCAGGGGGGCCACCCTGTCATGAAGTGAATAACGCGTCGGGATGTGAGCCGTCCCGGCCTTGTCCCTCTATTTCGTCACCATCCCAGAATCTTCGAGCTGCTGAATAAATCGACCCGCGTCATTTTCATGCATTGATATTGGTACAGTGGCTCCGCTTGGGCCTTGGAGCTTAACTGTCATCTGCTTCGCTGGACTTTTTAGACCCATTGCGTTGGCAACTTCGGCAGCAACCGCCTGAACTTGGCCTTCGGTCATAACTTTTCCCGCCTGATCAGCCATCAGGCGCAACTCACCGGTGATCTGCTTTGCTTGCTGTTGTAGATCATCATAGCTGGCGGCATCGGCTAAGGCGTTTTTGACGCTGGCTACAGCAGCTTCCTGCATTCCTGCAGCCATATCGCGATAATAGTTTTTGAAATAACTTTTGAACCCACCATCGTAATTTCGTGCTGTATTCATAGCGTCAGCGTATTCTTTGCCAATGCTGGACAGGTTCCAACCACCCATGACCTCGGCAGCATTCGCGCCAGTGATGGCAACGCCACCAAGGCCATCGCGAAACTGTTGCTCTCGTTTTTCACGGCGCTCTGCCGATTCAGCGGCCATCTTCTGGTTGTGGGTGAGTTTCTCCACTTCTTTACTGGCCTCTTTGGCCGCATGTCCGATATCACGCATTCCTTGAGCGGCCCGTTTTCCTGAGCGTTCGCCTTCTTCACCAGTTCGCTTGATTTTTTCATGGAGCCGATCAAACGCGGAGTCGGTCCCATTGGTGGCTTTGGCCAAATCATTTTCAGCGGCAATGACATCGTTATGCGCTTCGATGGCTTCCTGGCTGTCTTTGCCGTAAAGACGGGCCGCCTCGTCGTACATGCGGCGACGGATCGACAGAACCTGCTCGGCGTGTTGTTGCTCAGCTTTGGCTTTTTCGTAGTCGAATTCTTTCTTAGTAAGCAATTCATCTTGAAGTTCTTCTTCCAGGGTGATCAGGCGCTGGTCGAGAGAATTCTTGAGGGCCTGTTCTTCGTTATCCAAAGAGGTTTCAACGGCATCAAGTTGGCGGGATTTCAACTGTTCGACACTATCCAGGTAGGACTTTTCAGCACTGAGTTTTTTCTTAAGAGCATCCTCGTAGCCTTCTTCACCCTTATTCAGTTGATCAAGAAGCGTCTTTGGCTTCGACATAGGTCTCTGCAAGCTTGTCAACGTTCTGCTTTGCCGCTTCGACCGGATTTTTGCTGTTTGCCAAAGCTTCATTCAGCACACTCTGTTTTCGTGAAGCCTCAAAAGCCTCAACACTAAGATCCCCGTATTTTTTCTGAACTTCGTCAACATATGTGGCAATTGAAGCAAAGGATTCAACCCGCTGTTCTTGTAATGCTTTTTCCGCTGCGGTCATCTGGCGGGTAGATTCAGTAACCGCCTCATAAGCTCCTACCTTCTCGTTGTAAACAAGGACGCCGTCTTTCTCTAATTGGTAGAGATGTTCCTCATTTTCAATCAGGATTCCCGTTTCTCGACTGATCTGCTGGATTTTCTCAGCAACGGCAGCATGAAGATCGGCGTATTCGTCGATCAACGGAAGCGTGGATTCCATGATCTTTTCACTCTCGGTCATGAAGGGGAGTGCCTCACCAATTGCATATCCAACAGAAAAGAGAGCTCCGGCCAAACCTGCTTTACCAAGGGCATTATTGAGCTTAGGCAAACGGCTATTCGCCATTCCAGAGCTCAACAACTCTGGTGTCTTGGCCATCGACATATCTTTCATAATGGTGCTAACGGTTTTGATCGTTTTTGCCGTCTTTCCCAAAGCGAAAACCAATCCACCTGCACCAATAAGTGCTGTGACAAGCTCTTTGTTTTCGATTGTAAACTCAATGACATCACCAATAGCCGTGGCAATTTCCGTTGCGAATTCTCCGATCTCGTCAGCATTTTCGCTGATGATATTGGCTACTCCTGTCATCGCTTCAGTTAAGTCTTCGTTGTTGGCGACCGCGTTGTGCACACTGGCCTGAACCAATTGCAGAGCACCGTTGTAGGTATTTGAACTCGCTGCGGCACGGCCTTGGATGGCGTCGGATTGTTCCAGGAGAACGTTGTAACGAATCTGTGCCTTCTCGATGTCTGTAAGCGTTTTCCATGCTTTTCCGCTGGCATTATTGGCTTCATACCAAGACTTGACGTATGTTTCGTTAAGCGTAAGACCCAAGTATTCCGATGCTTCCGCCTCACCACGCAGTGCCGCTGTGACGCGTTCGATACCACCTTCGAGATCTGTTTTTCCTGCCGACAAATCCGCCGTACGCTGGATGAGGATATTCATTTGCTCAGCGCTCAGGCCGAGACGCTTCGTCATATCAATGGTTCGTGCGGCTGCGTTAGCAACATCGGATTCAGAATAAATCCGTAAATCGGCAGAAAGCTCTTTGATTTTCGACTGCCAGGCATCCAGTCCACCCGTGTTTTCAAATTCTCGACTTGCAGCCTGTACACTTGAGGTCAAATTGAACTGGGCCTGCTCTGCGTCTCTGCTGGCAGTTGATATCGTTGAATAAAGTCCGGTGATGGTCCGAAGTCCGACATAGGCGGCAACAAGATTCTTGACACTACCTGCCATTCGGCCTGTGATTTGTTGGCCACTCTCCAAAGAGGCGTTCATCTTTTTTTGTTGGCTATAGAGTTCAGCAGTCTTTCGTTTAAGATTTTCTGCAGCCTGGCTCAGTTCCCGTCCGGTTAGTCCACCGGAGTTTTTGAGGATCTCGTATTGCCGCTGGAGTTTGCGCGCTTCAAGATTGATTTGCTGTAGAGGTCGCACATCCAACGCTTTACTTGCCTGTGTAAGCTGTTCGGTCCAGCCTGTGGCTGTTGTTTTCAGCTTGGCCAAGTCAGCCTTTATTTGTTCCGTTCCTCTTTTGACATCTTCTGTTGAGAGAGTTGCTCTCAGTTTGAGGTCTTTCCCTTTATTTCCAGGCATACAGCGTTCCTTTCTTTTTTCAGATCACAACCACCAATCATAATGGTGTTTAAACCCCGTTTAAATTCGCCTGTGTTCGACGATCTTTAAAAATGCCTACCTCGCCAAAGGTCTGTGAATTCAGAAGCCTCCTGACGGCTTTCTTCCATTTCGGCTCTGAAGGTCAGCAAAAGCTGTCTGCGCCATGCCGCGTTATACTTTTTCGAAGGAACATAACGGCTGATCTGCCAGCCACACAGCAGACAGCGCACAACCTGAAACTTGCCCTTGTACGCATTCTCGTGAAAGCAATGCAGATTGGGGCGTTTGGCCCGGCAATGGCCGCAAACAGGTTCAGGCATCAATGCACACTCCCGGCTTGTGTCTTCATGGCCTTGAGCGCCGAGATTACTTTGGTGGCAGATGAACGCTTAAGAAAGCGTAGATCCGCGACTCCGGCCTGACGCATGAGAAACTTTCTCAGAGCAGCATCGCGGCGATCCGGTTGGACTCGTGAGACCTGATTCCACAAGCAGCAGATGTACTTGAGCTGCTTCGGTGTTGCATGGTCCGGGCGGTTGCCAAAGCTGGAGTAGTCATGTTCTTGTTCCCAGATTCCAGCCTTGATAGCTTCCTTCTTAAAACAATCAATAACGCCACAGGCTTGAGTTTCATTTAGCTCTTTGCTGCTGGTTACACCAAAGGCGTCATATAAGGTGCCACGGTAGATCGACTCATTGAGTCCAAGAGCCTCTTTAAGTGTATGGATCATCTTGACCTGCTGTTTCGTGATGGGCCTGATCTCCTGTTTTGTTCTCATGCCGACCTCCTGATTGTTTGTGCAATGTTCAAAGCAACACCTTGCTACGCTGCCTTTTCAGTCAATGGACACTCAGCTTGTTTTCGCTCTTCTCCATGACGAATATAGTGCTCCATGTCTTCAGCTTTCTGGGCGATCTCCGTTACATCTCTTTTGACCAATTCGATGACATCAATCCAGTCGATAGGATCTCCTCCATCCGATGGTCGACCATCTTCACCCCAAGCGGCTAACTCAAGTGCTCTCAACATCGAACGCAGTTTCGAGAGCTCGCAGTAGATACCACAGGCCTGTTTCTCCGCTTTATTCCTGTCGAAGCTCATGAATTCGCGCCCCCTAAGTCGTGCCAAGCTGCCCGGATATGCTCCAGCTGAACTGCTTCGTTATCACCAGCGGCAAACATGGTTGCCAAACGTAGGGTCTTGACCACGCCGCGAAGGGCACCTGGCTTCTGAGATATTTCGTAAAGAGCCTTCTGCTCCTGGTCACCAGCAACTGAGAAACTGTTGGCCACTGCGACCACATCTTCTTTGCGTGGCTTATTCAATCTCAGCCGTTTTCCCAACCTTGAAAAAAGCTGGGCAAAGGTGGCTGATCGTGAACCGCCAGTCAGACGGGCATAGACAGATTCATTTCCGACCAGTGCAAGCCCAACCCCTGTGGCATCGTGTAAAGATCGAATGGCTTCCAGGGAATTAACATTTAGGTGCTGAGCTTCGTCGATAACAAGCAACCCTCCGGTGCCACTGAGCTTCCTTACCAGTTCTCGTTGCAATCGAACGGCACGCCCTGGAATTCCACGCAGCCCCAACACCTCAGCAATCTCCTCCAAGGTTGAGGCAACACCACCGTGTGCCGGACTCATCGTGACAACCCAGACATTAGGGCTTTGCTCTGCGTATGCTTTTAATGTGCAAGTTTTTCCCAAGCCTGCACCTCCGTAGATCACAGCGATATCACCAGCGAGCTGTGCATAGGTCAGGACGCTTGTGACCTTTTTAGCGGTTGGAGTGTCAATCCATTCTGGGGCTTTGGGAAACACCATAGAAACTTCTGCCTTCCGACCTCTGGCTGCCAACCATTGATTTAATTTGGCTTCAACGGCTTTGTTATCGCCCTTATAATTGCCTTTTAACCAACTCGACAGCACAGGAGCCGTCAGTCCCGCTTCGCGTGCGATTTGGGATTGCTTGATTTCTTCGTTGTCCAAAACTTGTTGAATTTGCGTCTTAACTGAAGGCTGCAGTTCTGCCTCGTTACCAAAGTCAGGACTTAAAACTGTTGCTGCTGAATTATCCATCTGTTAACCTCCAATAGATTCAGTTTGAGGTGACTTCGTCACCTAGTGCCCGGTGGGATGCGACCCCAACCGGGCATTACTTTTTTATAGCAAGCTCTTCTTTGCCGGTTTCATCATGGCAACGGCGCGATCAAACCGGTCACCGCTATCCGACAAGCCTTGCTCAAATTTCTTTTTCTCGAACACGGCTTCAACAATTTTCGCTTCAAGAGGCTTTGGTGATTCAACTTGCGGCAGACTTTTTGATGCCTCTCTGGCTGAAATTCGAAGCTCAGCCTTTTCAGCTTCTCGTAATGCTTTTTTGCGTCTGCGTTTTTGCTTAGCAACCTCTCTTGCTGCTTCACGATCATTGAAGCCAGCAGCCAGAACACATTCAGCTTCAGCAACCCTTCGCCCATCCAAGGTGTAAACCAGGACCTCACCATGCATATTTGCCGGATCGAAACGGGCAACAAGTTTTTGCCCCTTGTAATGGGACAACTCTTCGCACCAGTACCGGTTATCCATGATCTTGATCGAGCCGTTGTTTTTGTTGGCCGTAACCGGTTCTGGTGACAATAGCCACAGGGATCGCTGTTCCTTTGTTGCTTTTTTTATCCGGCTGACCTCGTACGATTCATTGAAGACTTGATCACAGCTTCTTCCATTGCAGATCTTTGTTCGACGGCCAAGTCTGGCGTTGAAGGCCGCAACTTCTGCTGTGAGAATTTCTTCGAATTCTGCTATGGGGATGGGGGTTCCCTTAGTGCCGCGCCCTGAAAAACTCGGGTGTTTATCGGTATATTCACCGATGCCGCCGATACCAAAGGCACGCTCAACAGGCTTTGCCTGACCATGAGCAGGGGTTGCCCAATGGACTTCAGCGCCCAGCTGAGGAATGAGCCCCAAAGGCTCATCTTCTGAGACCTTAAAGCGGTAGCGGTTTTTGACACCTCCGGTCACATCTTTATTAGCTGCAGCACGGGTGTTATCGAGCCAGAACTTTTTCGGAATGCCATAGTTTTCAACCAGGTCACCGATTGAAAGACGAATTGAGTCCTTGTTTTCAGAAACGTCAACCCGCCAGGCGAGGAGCTTGCCGGAATAGATGTCTTGCCAGAACCAGCAAACAGGACGGCAGACTTCTCCAGATTCAAAGCGGACATATTTAAAGAAGGTGTAGCCATCTCCATTTACCGCTTCCAAAGCATGGAAAACGGAGCGATCCCGCTCTTGCGCTGGCAGTGTCTTTTTATAGGCATCTTCACCATCACGAAGTAGCGTGATCAAATCCGGATGGATCTCTTTGTTCAGTTTTCTTTGGAGCGTCTTGGAACTGGGGATCACCCATCCAGGCTTCGCGCCTGCACGTTCAAGGCGCTCGTAACAACTTGACCAGGTTGGCCTTTCGCGACGCAAATAATCTGCCTTGATGTAATCCCACGCTTCAGGGCTGACTTTTGAATCCGTTTGGCGTCCGGTATATCCATCAACCAGAGCGGGCAACCAGTCTGCTTGATCAACACCGTTAATTTTTTTCAGCCAATTCCCAAGAGTATGAAAACTGACCTTTGTTCTTCCTTTAAAGACTTCAACAACCTGCTCTTTGGCTTCTGTTTTCTTCCATCCATTAGAAAGTAATGTGGTACACATTTGCACTGCCTCAAGACGAACTTGAGCTGCCGCTTTAGCCTTGTCTGTTTTACGGCTGTAATAGTCCCAAAGAATGTCTCTACTTTCGTGTTCAGAATTATTTTGATTTGGCTGAAACTGACGGCTAACGAATAATTCGGGATATCTCTGTGCCAATGGAGCCTGTGACTTGGGCGGGAGTATCGAGTAGTGGAATTCAGTTGCCTTAGAGCCGTTACGTTGACGGGACTTGTTAGCGAAACTTTCTGCAAACTTCCCCAAACGGTCCAAACAACGTCTTTCAGTCGTTGGCAGACCTGGAAGACCTTCTTCACAATATTCTTTTGCGGTTCCCCAACCGGAATTGGCTAAAGTATTTCCCATGTGTTCGCTGGCTCCGCTTAGCGTCGCCCCTCCATTTCTTTGAGGAACTGTTCACGCTTGCGTTTCTCTATACGAATTTGCTTTTCTTCTTCCGAGAGCTTATGTATCTCAGCTCTAAGAGCTTCTGGCCCAGGCAAGCAAAACATCCCTCCAAGTTCTGAGAGTATTTGGATTGATTCTCGGCTCTCTGTAGCGGAGCAAAAGGCGGGGAGATACTCAGCTGGTATGCGATGACCTTCTTTTGATTCACTAGTCCATGAATCAATCATGAACTTGGTTATTTCAATCCCAAGCAAATGAGACATTCGGCCAGCGATTTCGAATCTTGAATATCCTGAATCTTTTATTGCTTGCGTTAAAACGTGACAGAATCGAGAATGAATATTCATCGACCCTTCACTTGGCGTGCTTCGACGAAGTTCCTCAGATTCTTTTATGAGGTCAAGAAGGGATAACTGGCCATCGTCTACGGGGACATGCCGTTTAGTCATTGCACCTCCTTTTCGCTCTTGCTACTCTTACAAAGCGATAAGGAGAACTATCATCCGAATATCTTGATGGCCATATTATGTGTGGAGAAACCCCTACAATGTTTGCAATGATTTTCTCCATAGCAGCCCAACGTCTCCGAAAAACATTGCTTGGAGATGTTGGCGCATAGCCATGTTCTCTGGCTATGCGAGACAGTGAAAAGCCTTTTTTCTCAAGAGCGGCTTTAATATCAGCCGGATGCCAATCACTAGGAAAGGAACTTTTTTTCTCAGTATTTTTCATAACGCGTTCCTAACGAGCCAGCACCACCTGGCTTTTTTTTGAACATGGGAATACAAACTTTGATGCAGTCATGGTGCGACACATGTAACGCATTGTCAATCATAAATTGCGCGTCTGATTGTCAATTTACTATCATATTGCGCAAACTATTAATTTATAGGTGATTTCTTGAGAAAATCAAAAGACATCCAAGGTGGCGAAGATCGTCCAATTCAAGATGGTGGAAACGGACAATTTCCTGATAGATTGAAAATGGGAATTGGTGACAAAAGTATTCGTGCGTTTTCGTCTATAAGTGGTGTATCTGAGGGAGTAATCAGGAGATATTTATCTGGGAAAAGTGAACCTACCAGGCCCGTTTTAATTGCCTTAGCAGATGCTTCAAATGTCACTGTTCAGTGGCTTGCGACTGGAGAAGGGCCCATGACTAATGGGAAGAACAGTGTATTTGAAGGAGTTTTCAATAATAGCGTTATTGATGTTGAAGAATTATTTATAAATACAGTTATTGCAGTTTCAATTCAAATAGAAGATGAGCCAGAGGACCTGTATCCTCCAGAGATCTTGTCAAGAGTTTATCTTGATATATTGAAGACTTCCGTGAAGAAAAAAGGCGTATATCCTCACGTTGTGAAGAGCATCCTCGACGGATATATTTCACAATTTTTCGTGCCTTACCGTGATGAGACAATAGGAAAATTAATAGACCTTACGAGTTTACCTGAAGAAAAAACCGAATTTTTAAAAGATCAATATTGGTATAACTTGCTAGAAGAAAAGTTTGGCAACATTGTTCAGCCACACCCTCGTCATAACAGAGATGAAATGATCGAATACCTTCGAGGGGAAATAAAGAAAATGGAATCTAAGTCAACTGGCGAATAGTTTTAATCTCTTTTGCCGGGTGGGGAAATTTTCAAATTCAAATGTCTATAACTTATTTATTTGTTAAATTTTGAATTTCTAAAGTTTAAAGTATCCAGGATTTTCCAACCTGTAAATATCCATCTAAACCCCAAAATCCCAGCATTAACCATCCTTGCCCATCCATTCCCACCTATACTGTCTTATTTGCAATACCAAGTGTCTCCCCACAAGGTTCAGGAGAAGTTCAGCCGGTTTTTGCATATGTAGTGGTCAACTATTTTTGGACACAGATATAAGTTCTTTTTCAGCTACAGCCGGAGCCATTCCTTTATTTCTTTGATGAGGTCTGCTCCAGTTGTAATAGTTCATAAAATAGTGCTCTATGTCGAGCTGTGCTTCTGCAAACGTTTGATAGCCACCTTTTGGCATCCATTCGCTTTTGTAACTGCGAAACAAACGCTCCATTGGTGCATTATCCCAGCAATTTCCTCGCCGACTCATGCTCTGTTTCATCTGATAGCATCGAAGCTGGCGACAGAACAAATCACTGCCATATTGTTGTCCCTGGTCTGTGTGAACCAAAACCCCAGTTGGCTTTTTCCTTGTCCGATAAGCGTTTTTGATAGCGTTAACTGCAAGTTGTGCGTCACAGTTTTCTGATAAGCTCAACCCAACAACGCGCCGAGTGTAAAGATCTAATACCGCAGCGACATAAATCCAACGTTTTCCAACTCGAACATAGGTAATATCACTACACCATGTCTGGTTTTTCCTCTTCGCATCAAAATCCCGATTCAACAGGTTCGGAATCTTTGGATGTTCTACTTTGGCAACTCTGTACAAACGTGGTTTAGGTTGTTTACTGAATAAGCTCGCCTCACGCATCAGACGACGTACTTTGAAACGTCCTATGGTGATGCCTTCACTGCGTAACATGTTGGTAAGACTGCGGCTTCCAGCTGAATAACGACTTTTATTGAACAACTCCTTGATCCGAATACGTAACTTGATGCGTTCAGTATCTGGATGAGCTCGACGATTCAAATAGGCATAGTAGCTAGAACGCGAAACATCAAAAAGACGGCAAAGGACACAAACGCAGTCATGCTCTCTCAATGTACTGATCAACTCAAACGAAGCTTGTCTTCCGACATTAAGAGAGCGGTAGCCTTTTTTAGGATTTGCTTCTCTTTCTCCAGACGACGAATATGGGCTTCGAGTTCCTGGATACGCTTTTTGTCCTCTGTAAGGGCTGGAGTTTCCGGTGTCGTCCCAGCTCGTTCCTGTTTGAGCTGCTTTACCCAACGACGCATGGCCGTTTCTCCAACATCCATAACTCGGGCAGCATCTGGGACACTGTATCCCTGATCCAAAACAAGGCTGGCACATTCTACCTTGAATTCATTTGTGAATATTTTTCTTCCCATAGTCCTTAGACCCCTTTCTCGTTTAGGTGGATGTTACCACCTTTGTGGGTGTCCAAGTTTAGTAGACCACTACAATCCTTTTGAGCGGCAAATCAAAAGGATGTCGCCTGCCGGGGCGAAACCCGGCGGTTTTGACTTTCAGCGTGTTTATTGTGGTTTCATACGAATTATGGGTGTGTTCGGAGCTGGTATGCACGGTGAAACGATAAAACGTGGCAAGGCCTACTATCGCGGGAAAAACATTTTGTCGCGAAAATAAAAAAAGCAGGAAGGGGATACCTTCCTGCCACATTCCATTTAAGGGGATAGTCGGGCCACGTTTTCACGTGGCCTTTTTTGCAGAAACTCTTGATCGCTAACCGATTGCTAAGCGCATTCGGAATAGCCACAAGCGTGGCACACACAACAGCCACCTTCATGCTCAACCGGGCCACCACACTCGGGGCAGGCACCGCCATTCTGCTGATGGCTTTCTTCCACTTCCTGCTGCATGTGCATCTGAATCGCCTTAGCCAGTGCATCGGCGCAAGAGGTGATGCGGTTGTTACCGAAACCGGAAGGCTTATGACAGGAGATGCCGATCAGTTGCTTCACCGATTGGCGCGCCTGAACACCACTACGCCACGCCAGGGAGACCAGACGCCCCAACGCCTCACACTGTGATGCCGCACAACCACCGGCCTTACCCATGGTGGTGAAAACTTCGAACAGACCATGCTTGTCTTCATTGATGGTGACATAAAGCGGTCCGCAGCCCGTTTCCATCTGGTAGGTGGCACCATCGAGAGTGCGCGGGCGATCGCGCTTGCGTGTTGCTTTTTTGCTCTCCATCGGTACCGTGGATTCGTTTTTCTCCTCTTTTTTGACCGACAGCACTTGAGCATCACGTGAACCGTCACGATAGATGGTCACGCCTTTACAGCCGCTTTCGTATGCCATCTGATAGACCTGAGCCACATCGTCGCGGTTGGCGCTGTTGCAGAAGTTAACCGTTTTGGAGACCGCGTTGTCCGTGTATTTCTGGAACGCCGACTGCATGCGGATATGCTCTTCCGGAGTGATGTCGTGAGCGGTAACAAACACACGGCGCACATCTTCCGGAATTTGGTCAAAATCCTGAATGGTGCCTTTTTCAGCGATCAGCTTCATCAGTTCCGGCGAGTAGAAGCCACGTTCTTTGGCGACTTCTTCAAACAGCGGGTTCACCTCAACCAGAATATCGTTGTCCATGACCTGACGCACATAGGATACGGCAAACAGCGGTTCAATGCCGCTGGAGCTGTTGGCAATGATGGAGATGGTGCCGGTCGGAGCAATGGTGGTACAGGTGGCGTTGCGGATTTTCGGCTCCTGGCGTTGCTCGAAAATACTGCCTTCAAAGTTAGGGAAGGCACCACGTTCTTTAGCCAGATCGCGTGAGGCTTGATGGGCTTCATCGTTGATGAACTTCATCAGCTTGGCTGCCAGCTCAGCAGCTTCCTGATCACAATACGAGATACCGACCCGAATCAGCATGTCTGCCCACCCCATGATGCCGAGACCGATCTTGCGGTTGGCCAGAGACATTTCGGTAATTTCCGGAATCGGGTAGTTGTTGACTTCAATGACATTGTCGAGAAAACGGACGGACTTCTGCACTGTTTTACGCAGTTTGTCCCAATCGACCTGACCGTCTTTGACCATCCGGTTGAGGTTGATTGACCCCAGGTTGCATGATTCGTAGGGCAACAGGGGTTGCTCACCGCACGGGTTGGTACTTTCAATCTCTCCGATGTGCGGTGTCGGGTTGTCACGATTGAGACGGTCGAGGAAGATGATCCCCGGCTCGCCATTGTTCCAGGCCAGATCAACGATATGGTCAAACACTTTAGCTGCGGACATCTTGTCACACACCTCACCGGTGCGCGGGTTGATGATGTCATACTCGCCGTCAGTCTTAACCGCTTCCATGAATTCTTCGGTCAGGCCGACGGAGATGTTGAAGTTGGTCAGCACGGTCTGATCACGCTTGCACATGATGAAATCCATGATGTCGGGATGGTCGACACGCAGAATACCCATGTTGGCACCACGGCGAGTACCGCCTTGCTTGATGGTTTCAGTGGCAGCATCAAACACTTTCATAAATGACAACGGACCGGAAGACACGCCTTTGGTCGACAGCACGACATCATTAGCCGGACGGATACGGCTGAAGGAAAAACCGGTGCCGCCGCCACTTTTGTGGATTAGGGCGGTGTTTTTGATGGCTTCGAAAATGCTTTCCATGGAATCCGCAACCGGCAGGACGAAACATGCCGATAATTGACCCAATTCACGACCGGCATTCATCAGCGTCGGTGAGTTGGGCAAAAATTCCAGGTTGGTAATCATGTCGTAAAATTCCGCTGCAACTTTTTTCGTGTCCGCTTTTTTGTCGAATTTTTTTTCTGCCTCGGCGATCGCATTGGCGACACGTTCAAACATATTCGCCGGAGTTTCCAGTGCGCGACCTTTTTCGTCGCGTTTAAGATAGCGACGTTCCAGTACCGTCAAGGCGTTGTTGGTAAGCGGTAAAGTCGTGTTTTTAGCGGATTTTGACATGTAGGGGATCCTTTGCTGAATGTTGATTTTTGTACCACATGGAGTGTTGAAGAGGATTTAAAACACAATATATCGTGTGTGTCAACAAGCTTAATGTTAGGTGCCTGTTTGTGAAAAACACGGGTGGAGAATCGCTTGCCTTTGCACTCTCTTGATGGTAGTTTTCAATGAAAACGTAGCCCTACACGTAAATTACCATTATGGAATTTTCTATAAATCGAGATGTTTGTTTAGGACTTTTCATAGTTGGGGAGGGCAAAAAACTCATATACCAGGGGGAAGAGTGACCTCAGCCCATAACGACGAGTCCATCATCTATCTGGACAATTCCGCTACAAGTTTCCCCAAACCCGAATCGGTTTATCAGACTCTTGATCATATCAGCCGCACCTGTGGTGCTAACCCGGGTCGGGGCAGCTATTCCCTTGCCAATCAGGCTGCACAACTTGTCCTTAAGGCACGCCTTGCTGTTGCCTCCCTTTTTGCCATTGCCGATTGCTCCCGTGTTGTTTTTACCGGCAATGCCACTTCGGCCATCAATCAGGCGTTGTTTGGTCTTCTGGAATCGGGAGATCGTGTCGTCACCACATCCATGGAGCACAATGCCGTCGCCCGCCCTCTTCACGCCCTTAAAGAGAGGGGAGTGATCGTTGACAAAGTGCAGGGTGATACAGCGGGCCAGATCACCTGTGAACAGGTGCAACAGGTCTGCTCCGCCGGAGCCAAACCAAAACTGGTGGTTATCAATCACTGCTCCAATGTTACCGGCACCGTGCAGCCGATAGACGCCATTGGCCCCTGGTGTCGCGAGCAGGGGATTCTGTTTATGGTCGATGCCGCGCAGAGTGCAGGTGTGTATCCTATTGATGTTCAGGGCATGGCCATTGACCTGTTGGCGGCGCCCGGCCATAAATCCCTGTTTGGTCCCCAGGGGACCGGTTTTCTTTATGTTGGTCCCGACATTACCTTAAAACCGCTCGTCTATGGCGGCACCGGCACCTTGTCCAGTCATCTTGAACAACCGGAACAGATGCCGGAACGTTTTGAAAGCGGCACATTAAATACGCCGGCATTAGCGGCGTTGACCGCAGGAATCGATTTTCTCATGGCGCAAGGGTTGGGCCAGGTGCATCGGCATGAATTTCTGCTGGCGCAACGTCTTCGTCAAGGTCTTGGCGAGATCTCCGGTATCACACTCTATGGACCGGAAAACGCGACAGTGGTGTCGTTTACCCTGTCTGGATGCGATCCGGCTGAGATGGGTTTCATCCTGGATCGTGATTTTGCAATAGCGGTCCGTGTCGGATTGCATTGCGCTCCGGAAGCCCACAAAACCATAGGCAGTTTCCCCTTGGGAACCGTTCGAGTCAGTCCCGGTTTTTTTAACACCGAACAACACATTGAGCGGCTGATCGAAGCCGTGCGCGAAATCGCTGACGCATCGTAAGCCTGGAGCAAGATCCTTCCATTACCCCTTAGTGCGAGGTCGTATGCCGAAAAAGTATGTTCTCGATACCAATGTTCTGTTGCATGATCCTCAGGCGTTATTAAAGTTTGAGGACAATGATGTTGTCATTCCCATTACGGTTATCGAAGAGATCGACACCTTCAAAAAAGACCTGAACGAAATCGGTCGTAACGCCCGTCATGTTTCGCGGATGCTTGATGCGCTGCGCAATCAGGGCAGCTTGACTCAAGGCGTTGAGTTGGAGAGTGGCGGCAAGCTGACTGTCATTTTATTTACCGATGACCATGCCCGGCTGTTGCCACCGGAATTACGTATTGAACGAGGAGATAACCGCATTCTGGCCGTGGCGGTGTCCTTGCAAGAAAAAACCGAAAACAAAGTGATCTTTGTTACCAAAGATACCAACCTGCGGATCAAAGCCAATGCCCTCGGACTGGTTGCTCAGGATTATCAGAACGACAAAGTGTCCATTGATGAGCTGTATTCGGGAACCTGCGAACTGCACGTCAGCATGGCCGAGATAGACCGTTTTTACGGTCAGGGCTATGTTGAACTACCGGATCAGGATTTCAAACCCAATCAGTGCATTACCCTGATCGATGAAACCAACACCTCGCACACAGCGTTGGCTCGCTATGATCAGGCTTCAAATCGCTGTGTGCCTTTGATCAAAATACCTAAAGAGGGCGTGTGGGGAATCACCAGCCGCAATCGCGAACAGAATTTTGCCTTTGATCTGCTCCTTGATACGAATATCCAACTGGTGACCCTGGTCGGAAAAGCCGGTACCGGCAAGACCTTGCTCGCCATTGCCGCCGGTTTGCAAAAAGCTGCAGACGACGGCCATTACAACCGTTTATTGGTCTCTCGCCCGGTGTTCCCAATGGGACGCGATCTCGGTTTTCTGCCCGGAGATGTGGAAGAAAAGCTGGCACCATGGATGCAACCGATCTTTGATAACGTGGAGTTGTTGCTCAGTTCCGTTGAAGAACGCGGTAAACGCAAACGCGGTTATCGGGAACTTGTGGATATGGGACTGATGGAGATCGAACCACTGACTTATATTCGCGGTCGGTCGATTCCCAACCAATATATGATCGTTGATGAAGCACAAAACTTGACACCGCACGAAATAAAAACCATTATCACCCGAGCCGGGGAGGGCACCAAAATTGTTCTGACCGGCGACCCGTATCAAATTGACAATCCATATGTGGATGCGTCGAGTAACGGTTTGGCCTATATTGTTGAGAAATTTAAGGATCAAACCATTGCCGGACATGTGACCCTGACCCATGGAGAGCGGTCCGGGTTGGCAGAGCTCGCCGCCAATCTGCTGTAACAAGAGCCTCTTGCAGAAAGGCAAAGATCGCTTTTTTTTGCAAGAACGCACACACGCGAAAGAAACACATGCTCGTTCTAGCCATTGAGTCTTCCTGTGATGAAACTTCCGCTGCGGTTGTCCGCGACGGACGCCGGGTATTGAGCAACATTATTGCCTCACAGGTGGATGTCCATGCCCAATATGGCGGTGTGGTGCCGGAACTTGCAGCACGCAAACATCTTGAAGCTTGTCCGGTCGTGATTGATCAAGCCCTGAGCCAGGCCGGGGTATCCCTTGAAGATATTGACGGGGTCGCTGTCACCAGCGGCCCCGGTTTGATCGGTGCCTTGCTGGTCGGTTTGTCGACTGCCAAGGCGTTGGCTTACAGTCTTGATGTTCCTTTGGTCGGTGTCCACCATATTGAGGGACACATCCTTGCCCCGTTACTTGAACAGCCCATTGCATTTCCCTACCTGGCCCTGGCTGTATCCGGTGGTCATACCCATTTGTATCAAGTGGATGGGATTGGCCAATACACTTTGCTTGGTCGCACCCTTGATGATGCAGCGGGGGAGGCTTTTGACAAGGTGGCCAAAATGTCCGGCCTGTCCTATCCCGGAGGGGCTCTGATCGACAAACTGGCGCAACAGGGTGATGCCTGCCGCTTTGAGTTTCCACGCCCCATGTTGCACCGACCCGGTTTCGATTTCAGCTTTAGCGGCATCAAGACCGCTGTCCTCACTCAGATCAAAAAGCTCGATGAGCCACTCGAAGGGCAACTGTTGCAAGACCTGGCTGCTGGGTTTCAAGAAGCCGTGGTTGATGTCCTGAGTAAAAAAGCTTTTAAAGCTGCCAAAGAGTATGGCCTGTCTCGGATTGTTGTTGCCGGCGGTGTGGCCTGTAACAGCGGACTGCGCAAGCGCTTTGGCCAGATGGCTGAAAAAAACGCTGTTGAGGTATTCTTTCCGGCACCGCTGCTGTGTGCTGACAACGCTGCTATGCTTGCCGTGGCCGGTGATTATTACCTGAGTAAAGGTTGTCGGGCTGATCTTGATCTCAACGCCCGCTCCAACTGGCCACTGGAACAGGTCAGGGTGACGGAGTTTCTTAACGGGGAAAAACACGGGTAACGGGTATGTGGCGGCGTTGGGGGTTTATTCGACAAGCAAAATTGCTGCTGCTGCGGTTTCTTCGCCTGCGCGGCCAACCTGACGAAATCGCTAAGGGCTTTGCCCTCGGTATCTTTATCGGCATGACGCCGACCCTGGGTTTTCAGATGATTCTGGCGGTCTTTTTCGCCATGTTACTGCGTGAAAACAAACTGGCTGCCGTCATTGGTGTGTGGATCAGCAACCCGGTGACCGCGCCGTTTATTTATGCCGCAGAGTATGAGACGGGCCGCTTTATCCTCGGTATGCCCCATTTAAAGCTTCCTGCCATGATGACCGTAGAAACCATCCAACATTTCGGCTACGAACTGATGATTCCCATGTGCCTTGGCAGTCTCATCTACGGCATATTGCTTGGGGCTGTCAGTTATGCCATGGTGTTGCGCATGGTTCCCACATTGAAGACCTGTCGTATTCCGCGCTGGCCGCGTCCTTTTCAACGAAAGCATCAACGAAAGCATGGTGACCTGGATGGCTAGCCACCGCCCCCGTAAGCGTTTTGGACAAAATTTTCTCAAAGATAAAAACGTCATTGCCGCGACAATAGCCGCTGCAGAACTGACCGGCGATGATCACGTGCTCGAAATCGGACCAGGGCAGGGCGCTCTGACCGATCAGATGATCGGTCGGGTTGCCAGTCTTGACATCATTGAAATTGACCGCGATCTGGCCACATTCTTTCAGGCTCGCCCCGAACAGCACTTGACCGTGCATGTCGGCGATGCGTTGCGTCTTGACTGGTCAGCGATTCTTCTTGATCCGCCCTATAAACTGGTGGCGAATCTTCCCTACAATATCTCCAGTCAGATTCTGTTTAAAATGATCGAACATCGCCACCTGATAGAGCGCATGGTTCTGATGTTTCAAAAAGAGGTTGGTGATCGATTACGCGCCGAGCCGAGCAGTAAAGACTACGGCGCCTTGACAGTGTTGTGCCAGCTGTGGTTCGATGTCAGCCGTGTTGCGCTGGTGCCACCGACCGCTTTTTTTCCGCAACCCAAGGTGATGTCGGAGGTTTTGTGCTTTAAGCAGCGTGAACAACCCAGGGCTCAGGTGGATGATCCGGCCTTTTTCACCCGGGTGGTCAAAGCCTCGTTTGCCCAGCGGCGCAAGACATTGCGCAACTGTCTTGTTGCTGCAGGATTCACTGCGGAGCAACTTGAGAAGGTCACTGCTGAAACCGGTTTGGATTTCGGTCGACGTGGTGAAACGTTCACGATTGAAGAGTTTGCCCAGTTGGCCCATGGGCTGCAAAATATTTGATCACGAGCAAGAGGCGTCGCATAGCGCCTCACATAAACCCACAAGGAGAATTACGTGCAGGAACAAAACATTACCGTAAACGGTACCCCCATCAGCCAGTTTGATTTTGTTAACGCCATGCAGAGTTATTCCATGGAGTTGTACCGTAAGACGGCTGATCAACTCAGCGAAGAGGAGATCGAGCAAGTTCAAGGCCTGGCGGTTGAGCAGATCATTGCCCGTGAGCTTATTTTTCAGACCGCTCTGGCGCAAGGAGCCATTGCCACCGACGAGCAGATCAAGGCTGAAATGGACAAAGTAATGGCCAACTTTCCCAGCGAAGAGGAATTTTTCGCCACGCTGGAAAAAGCCGGCATTGATCAGGACAGTTACTACCGCATGCTGCGTCAGGATCTTTCCGTCAAGATGATGACTGAAAAGAAACTCGCTGATGCCCCGTCTCCGGCAGCCGAAGAAGTGAAGGCTTTTTACGATGAAAATCCGGATAAAATGAAGAAACCGGGTCAGGTTCGCGCCAGTCATATCCTCATCAAAGTCACTGAAGACAACCGTGAAGAAGCGCAAAAGAAGATCGAAGAACTTAAAAATGAGGTGACCGGAGATGCCGCCCAATTCGGCGATCTGGCCCGCCAGCACTCCGCCTGCCCGAGCAAGGACAAAGGCGGTGATCTCGGTTTCTTTGGTCCCGGTTCCATGGTCAAAGAATTTGATCAGGCGGCGTTTTCACTTGAACCCGGCCAGATCAGTGATATTGTCGAAACACAGTTCGGCTATCACCTCATTCTCGTTACCGAGCGTAAAGATCCCGAGTCCTTGACCCTTGAAGAAGTTGCTCCGCAGATTGAATCTTTCATCAAGGATCAAAAAGGTGCCATCCTGCTGCAAGCCTGGGTGGAAGAGATGAAAGAAAAAGCAGACATTGAGATTGCCTGATTTGGCTGTCTCGCCAGAATAAAGAGAACCGATGTCGTTTAGAACTCCATCCATTCCTCATCTGGCTACACTGCAACATCTGAGTCAACACCACGCCCTGCCGATCTATGTGGTCGGTGGGGCGTTGCGTGATGCTCTGCTCGGTCATGCCTGTCAAGATATCGATCTGATCACGCCCGGTGATCCTACGCCCATTGCTCAAGCTTTTTCCAAGCAGCAGTCTGGCCATTGGTTCTGGCTTGACCAACAGCGTCTTTACAGCCGCGTTATCGTCAATGAGGGCAATACCGCCCTGCAATATGATTTTGCACCATTTCGTGCCGACACCCTTGATGAAGATTTGCGCCTGCGCGACTTCACCATCAATGCGATAGCCTGCTCTGTGGATGACCTGACACAGTGGGTTGATCCGTTGTCAGGTCAGTCTGATCTTGAAAATCGTCTGCTGCGGGAGTGCAGTGAACAAAGTTTTTCAGATGACCCTTTACGTATGCTTAAAGGGTTGCGTCATTGTGCACAATTTGGTTTGTCTATTGATCAAACCACCTGGCAGCATTGTCAAAATGAAGCACCGCAACTGGTTCACGTTGCCGGGGAGCGAATTCGTCAGGAGCTGGCTGTTCTGTTGGCTCAGCCATCCCCACAGCACGCGCTGCATCTGTTTCATCAAAGTGGTCTTGCGCAAGCAGTTGGCTTTCCGGAACTAGATAATGATCGGAATTTTCCATCTGTTGATCGGGCACGCCTGAGACGCTTCTTCCCGCAGGCTGAAAAAGCGTTTTTCCACGATTTATGCGATGAATTCAACTTTGATTCATTTGTTAAACTATGCCATTACTTTAGTCTGTTAACAGAAGATACCTCTAAGCTGGATGAACTTTTGTCGCGGGTGAAAATGAGCCGAAAAGGTGCCCGTCTTGCGACA
This sequence comes from Desulfuromonas acetoxidans DSM 684, assembly GCF_000167355.1. Lineage (NCBI taxonomy): Bacteria > Pseudomonadati > Thermodesulfobacteriota > Desulfuromonadia > Desulfuromonadales > Desulfuromonadaceae > Desulfuromonas > Desulfuromonas acetoxidans. The sequence continues at coordinate 37,907 of NZ_AAEW02000011.1, read as the reverse complement.
TTTGTTCATCGGTTTTGCCGAGCTGATACCACGATGATTCATCATCAAGTTACTCCAGATCGAGTGCGTCTGTTGTGGTTGGAAGATCTGCGGGCACCACTACCGGAAGCCTTGCTTTTGCTCGGTGTCATGGAAAGAAGGGAAGTAATGCTCACCTGCTGGCAACGTCTCTATGCTCTTTGCGACGAGTTACTTGTTAACGGTCGGGTTCGTCCGTTGGTCAGTGGTGCGCGTTTGCAGGAACTCTGTCCAGACTGTTCTGGTCAAGCCCTGGGCAAGCTATTGAAAAAGTTGCGTCAGGCTGAATTGAAAGGGACCATCGCCACGCTGCAACAGGCTGAAAATTATCTGATTCAGTGGTGTGAAAGCCATTGACAGTTGCTCCGCCAATCTCCTATACTCGCCCTCGCACTGCGGGAATAACTCAGTGGTAGAGTGTCAGCTTCCCAAGCTGAAGGTCGCGGGTTCGAATCCCGTTTCCCGCTCCAATAAAGTCAAAGGGTTAGTCGTGATATCGACTAACCCTTTTTTGTTTTTTTCTTGGACAATCCTTGCTGCTCGCTTCATTATGAAGTGTAAAATCGTGAATAACTCGTCAGCTGTTCACGTAATCTTACCTCTTTCAGGTAAAAGGTTTTGTCGATGACGCGATATTTTCTCCTTGCTGTTCTCTGTGTTGCAATCCTCTTTGCTCAGCCGTTACAGGCCAGTGACATTGTCGAGGTCGGCGTATTCCAGATTGAATTTCTCGGCCCCGGTGACTCGGCGATTGGTGGTAAATTTATCCAGTTTGACGATCCGGACATGTTCACTGGGACAACCGCCTGGAGCGCGGAACAGAAAGACGCTGTTATTCGCAGTCTGGAGGTTCTGAATAGCACCATCACCAATCAACCGGGTCGTACCATCCGCATTGCCATGGCCTGGCGCGATGATCTTCCTGAAGACAACCTCGGTGGTGCTTACACAACAGCACTGACTGATCTTGATGCCGGACAAGGGGTGAGCACGGCCGGAGCCGCTTGGCGTGATGGTGACACAACCGATTATTTCCCGCAAGCAGCGGATGTTCTGATTCGATACAATGTAAATGAGTCGTATTATTTTGACGATGGTTTGCCTGGCAATCAAAGCGATTTTTCCAGCGTTGTCATCCATGAAATTTTTCATGGTTTGGGAATCACTTCCGGCTATTCGGAAGAACTTGGCTTTCTAGCGCTGAGCCGCTGGGACTCACTGATTGAGGATGTTGACGGCAATCGTCCGCAAGCTGGAACCTTTGGCACACCGGAAGCGTTGACCGTCATTGGCCCGGAAGGAACACTGCTTTGGTTGGGTGAGTATGCCAATTCCACCTATGGTGGGCAGATGCCAATTACAACACTTGAAGATCAATTCAAATCTGGCAGTAGCCTGATTCATACTGGCCCCGATGGGGAACTGATGTCTTGGTTTGGACATGAAGGTAAGGTGACTCGCGCCCCGAATAAGCTATTACTCGATGTGTTGCGTGATCTGGGCTGGGGAATCAATATGGATTTCTACAACGCCTTTGGCGCGACCTATTACCGTGATGATGCCACTATTGAAGAAAATGACGATTTTCTGACCGATTACGATTATACCTACGCCTTTTATGTCAATGGTGATGGAAATCGCATCGTCCAAAAAGGCGCTTTAGAGTCGCGCGGTGATTTCTCCGATACAGTGCGTTTGGTCGGCGAGAATAATGTTCTTGATCTGACCGGAAGCCTGACAGCGACAGGCGATCACTCCACCGCTTTGTACCTTGATGGTTGTGATAACCGGATTTCTGTTCGTGGAGAGATTCTTGTGCAAGGAGAGAGTGCTGTTGGGATCTATGTGCCGAACCAAACAAACGACATTGTTTTGTCTGAAGCCACAATCACTGCTGATACAGCTGTGTATTTTAGGATGTTCAATAGACTCTTTCTCGGGAGTGGCTGCCAGATCGATGGTGATCTGATCGCCGAGGGCTATCCTGCGGTGGTTCGGTTTGGTTATGTGATTGATGAAGAAGGCTCTACCGTCGGGCTGGACTCGGATTTCCACTTTCGTTTTGATGATGACATCGTCGGCAATTGGCTGGGCTATCTGGGGTCTGGAGAACTGAGCTTGAATGGTCATGCCGATTTTGAAGCCCTGACCATTTGCGAGCAGGGCACCCTCAAAGGCACCGGCACCATCTATGGCCCGGTCATCAACCAAGGTGCTGTTGCGCCCGGCAACTCCATCGGAACTCTGACCATCGATGGTGATTATACCCAGGAATCCGGCGCCGTACTTGAAATCGAAGCCGGCGACGGCTCTTCTGACCTGCTGCGTGTTACCGGCACCGCCGATCTGCAGGGCGGCACACTGGCGCTGCTTCCTTCCGGTTACTTGACCAGCGGACACTACACCATCCTTGAGGCCGGAACGCTGCAAGGCACCTTTGATGGGCTGTGGAATCCGGCCGTGTTTAGCGCTGTCCTTAACGAGAGTCTGGCTAACAGCCTTGCTCTCGACATCGAGCGCAACACTTACGCGTCACTGGCTGCAACTGCCGAACAGGTCGGTCTTGCCCAAGCGCTGGATGGTCAGCGTCCGACCGCTAGCGGTGATGAAGCCGTCATCCTTAACACCCTCGATAGTCTTTCCTTGTCCGATCTGCACACAGCCATGGATGACCTGACGCCGCGCATCCACACGTCTGTAACCGCTGCCACACTTGATGCCATCCATCAACGAAACACACAGCTGTTACAGCGCCTTGGAACCGATCAGCCCCAATCCAAGCAGCAGCGTGTGTGGGTGCGGATGGTCGGCGACAATGCTCGCTATGACGACGTTGCCCAAAGCCCGGCCTTTCGCGCCAAAACCACCGGCATCATGATGGGCGTTGAACAGCAGGTTACGCCTGCGCTGCTGGTCGGTATGGCCGGAGCCTACACCAACAGTGATCTGCATGAGCTGGATGGTGCTTCGACGGCAGACCGCCTGTCATGGGACGGCTATCTCTACAGTCACTGGGACAATCCGAACAGTCAAGGTGGCTGGTTTGCTCAAACAGCTGTTGGCATCGGCACCGACAGTATTGACACCAAACGTGCCATTGCCTTTCTCGGTCGTGAGGCCGAAAGTGAACACGATGCCAGCCACGGTGCAATTCACGTCAATAGCGGCTATCGCGTCACCATGGCGTCCTGGAATATTGTGCCCACTGTCGGACTTGAATATCTGTGGATGCAGGAGGATGGTTTCACGGAGCAAAGAGCACAAAGTGCATCCTTGCGGATATCGGACAAAGACTCAGAGCTTCTGCGCAGCGTGACCGGTTTTAAGATTGAACATAGCTATCGCCATGAAGAGGTGACCTTGCTGACGCAATTGGGTGCGGTGTGGCACCATGCTTTTAATGCAGATGGCGAGCAGTCGGAAGCGGCTTTTATCGACAGTGGAGAGAGCTTCCGCATTGATGGTCGTGATGGTGCCGATGATGGTGTGGAGCTGAGCCTGTTTGTCAATGCTGCGTTCACCAATGGCATCACGACCCGGCTGGGTTATCAGCGAACGGTTCAGGAAAGTGGCGGATACCGCACAGGTCAGTTCAGCTTGGGATTGGAGTGGTTGTTTTGATCTATTTCGTCCATGTCACGGTTTGGCTGGGTTCGTTTTTTATAAAGGGCTGTTGAATGATCAAGGTTCTGATACCTGCACTCCTTTCATTGCTCTTTTCAGGTTGTACTGGAGTGCCGGCGAAAGTCACTCCGGTAGATAACTTTGAGTTAAATCGCTATTTGGGGAAATGGTATGAAATAGCAAGATTAGGTCATTCTTTTGAGCGTGGTCTGGAAAGAGTAACGGCCGAATACCGTCTGCGTGACGGTGGTGGAGTGGCGGTCGTAAATCGAGGATATTCGTCGAAAAACAATCAATGGAAAGAGGCAAAGGGCAAGGCTTACTTTGTCGAAGGCGAAACTACAGGATATCTTAAAGTATCCTTCTTTGGACCATTTTATGGTTCCTATATTGTTTTTGATATTGATCGTGCGGGCTATCAATATTCATTTGTTTGTGGTCCTGATTATTCTTATTTGTGGTTACTCTCTCGAACGCCGGAAGTGTCACAGCAATTAATTGAAGAGTTTAAAATTAAAGCCGAAGGCCTTGGATTCGACACAAGCGAACTGATTTTTGTTGAGCACACAGGTGGCTCAAGTTAAAAATTCGATACGGAGTTCACACCTGCCCGAACTATGTGAAATACAACTGTATTAATCAAGACGCCAACTTTCATCGACCTGCAGTCCTTCTTTGATTGCGTCTAAAGCATTCTGTGCTTCTTTCTGCCTTCTCTCGATCTGGATTCTCACGGAACGCCAATTGTCATAGACCTGTGGATCGTCTTCCATCCATTGTATGAGAATGTCTGCGGCGTCATGAGGGCGATTGTCATTTTCCGCGTTGATGATTTTCTTCTTAATATCTCCCAGATCTCCGTGTTCACCAATGATGAGTCGGTTTAATAACTTTTTGATGGCGAGAAAAACCGAGACGCTGCGCAGAAAATCCATGTTTTCCAAATTGAAGTTCCAACCCAGAAAATAAACGATATAAAAGGCCAGCAATTTATCATCAATATCGATGGGATTTTCTTCTGACGGCGTCTGTTCAGGACTCTTGTCGTTGAAGCCATCCTTGATCCCTACCTCGTCCTGAGCTTTTTCAATAAGGCCCGTCAGACTGTCAATGATCTGATTCTTTGACTGGTAAATATCAACCTCAAACAACCGGTGGCGCCATAACCTGTCCGATTTTTTATGGCTCCATTTTTTGTTGGTGGGGTGGGCTTCATCCCACGCTTTGCCAGCTTCTTTAAACGTGAGCTGCTGAGCTGGATGCCCGGGCCATCGATCAGCGACTTCGAAACTTGTTATGATTTTTTCCAGAATCAATGCACAGGTATCGACAAATCTGAGGCGTTCGTCATCGGAGGCGAAACTTTCATAGTCCAATGATTTTAACTCCAAGTCCATCAAGGCTTGATCCTCAGCCGTAAGCTGATCAAGAGGCATAAAAGCATAGCGCAGAAGCTGAGGTCCGTTTTCGATCAGACGGATTTCCGGTGCAATGGTCAGAAATAATACGTTCAGGGCTTCCAGTTTGTTGCCATACGGGATTTGTGCTTTTTCAGAAGAATTTTCCAGAACGTCCAAGGCATTAGAACGATATTGCTTAATATAACCCGGCAAGGCCCGCAAAGGATTTCCATCTAAAAATGCGGATAACCATCCGGCTGTAAATCCAAGGATGATCCCTTGGTTTTCACGTCTGTATCGTTCAAATAATTGAGACGTTGGGATGCTGAGGATGTCTTCGTACATTTAAAACCCTGTCTGGTTAAGATTTCCTTGTCAACCTGCCTACGGCGTATCTCGTAAAAGAGTCCAGAGCGACTGGTGGTGTAGACATGGGTGTTTTACTTGCAAACACAACATTAGCGCCAGAGCTAACGTGCTGTCTAGTGTTAATTAATAATCATATCATTGATGATGAGAAAAAAGCTATTGTGGAATGATTTAAGGCGTGGTTTTGTTCCTGCAAAAATAGACTGTCAGGTAAAAGGAGATTGGGAAGCTGTTCTGAATGGCACTCGTTTAAGGGGGAAGGAGCAGAAAAACCGGGGCTGCCCCAGATAGGGGTTGGGACAGTCGCGAGTTTGCTACGAAAGTGCTTAAACTAGTGCCATTCGGAGCTGTTCTCATAATGTGATCAAGAACGGCCCCAGAAGGTTATGGCAAATATTTCTCGCGCTCTATGCCCTGGCTTTTTTACGTGTGACGCGTTCATGCGCCAAGAGATACAGGCTCAAATGAGGACCGACACTCTTTATTGATGAAGAGTCCATCCATAGTTTTTGAAGGTCTCGCCAGCCACATCACTTTTTAAAAAACGTAAAAATTGCTGTGTGGCTGGGTGGCTGTTCTTACATGCCGCAACAGGAAAGCGTATCGGTTTATGCAGCTCTTCGGGCATTTTTGCGACAATCTCCACCTTGTCCGCCGAGCAGGATGCCACGGAACGAAACACGATTCCCGCATCAACTTCATCCAAAACCACGTAATTGAGAACAGCGGTGACGGTGGTTGCTTCAACACGATGCGCCTTCAAGGTTTCCCACCAATCGAGTTGTGTCAGAGCTTGTTTGGCATAGATTCCTAATGGCGTCGTCTGGTCGCCGATGACAAACCATCCGTCAAAGGTCTGTTCTCGGCGCGGTTTGGTTAAGTCAACGGCAAGATTTTTCCCTTTGGGAACAACGACCACCATCACATCCTGAAGTAGAATCTGTCGGGACGACGGCACGATTCGACCCGCCTGTTCAACATAGTCCATCCACTTTTCATTGGCGGAAAAGAACACATGGGCTTTGTCTTCATGACAGATCTGGCGAGCAAGGAATCCGGCATTGGCAAAATTAAACACAACGGGGATACCGGTTTGCGCTGTAAACGCGGCTCCGATCTCTTTCATGGCCGGAGCCGTTCCTGCGGCGGCATAGACCATAAGCGGTGTTTTCTCGTCCTCCTTGGAACAGGCACAGAGGAGAAGAGCGATTATTGTACCGAAGACAATGGCGTAGTTTGTCAGGTTGTTTTTCATGATTTCTCTCTGTGAGGCAGGGGCCGTTCTCAATGTGAACAACGAAAAATTGCCCCTGAGCTTTGATCGTGTGCATTTCTATCAGGGACACGGCTCAAGGTTACTTTGTTTGGTTTTTTTTATCCAAGATATTTTGTTCTCCGATGGGTTTTTGCTACACTTCAGCAGATGGAAATCTTTGGACTTTGATCGTCTCTTGCTGAAGCAGAATGTCCGAGGCTTAACCAAAACAGGCAAAATTGATAAGAAGGGGGCTCTTTTGAAAGTTTTTTCCGTTATTGCAGCAGTCGTAATTATGCTCGTGGCACCACACGTGTTATTCGCGAATCAGTCGCAAGAAGCTGCGGCCATTTCTTCGGCAAAAAGCTTTCTGCAACTTGTTGATTCCGGGCACTATGGTGAAAGTTGGGAGGCCACTTCGAAACTTTTTAAAGCACAGGTTTCAAAAACAGCAGTGGATCGCGCAACTTGAACAAATGCATCCTCTTTTCGGCGCGCTGCTCAAGCGAGAAATAAAAGGACGGAACTACACAAAATCATTGCCCGGTGCACCCGACGGTGACTACGTGGTGATCCAATTTACAACAGAGTTCGAAAATAAGAAAAACTCACTAGAAACAATCACTCCCATGCTTGAAAACGATGGTAAGTGGCGCGTTTCAGGCTATTACGTTCGGTAGTTCACACGCAGAATGTTCAACGTAAAAAGGACTGATCCTTGAGGCTCAGTCCTTTTTACGTTGCAATCCTTTTACCGATCAGGGGGGGGGGCACCGTTTATGCCACCGGTTCCGCTTATTTGTGCTTTTTCGCTGATTGTGATTTTTCCGCTGAATTTTCCAGCATGGTCAATGCGGCATATTTGATGGAATCTTCGGCAACACTGTAAGCATTCAGCAACCGTTGCTGCTCTTGGGGCAGGTTTATGTCATCGTGCTTTTTATCCAGCAACATCGAGCCTTCACCATGTTTGATCCATGTGCGGCTTATTCCATAGTGATATTCCATTAAAAGAATCAGGGTGTCGGAAGGCTCTCTTTCCCCTTTTTCAATGCCGCTGATATGGCTTTGTCTGACTCCTAGCGGCTCGGAAAAGGCTGTCTGCGTCATTGCCAAGGTGTTTCTGGCTTCTTTCAAACGTAAGCCAATATCACGGCGTGATTTTTCATTTGACATAGATATCACTCAGTGTTATTAATTGTTATATTTTAAAAAAAGCAAACAAAAGCAAAAGAAACAAAATAGTAGCACAAAAGAGGAGGGGGGATGGACAGGAAAAACTCACCCGGTGAATTGGAGAGTGATCTATTGACGGCGGATGAATTGGCGACTCAGGTGTTTCGCTGCAGCTATCACACCTTTATGACCGAGATCAAAACCCTGCCGAATTTTCCTGTAGCCATCGGCCATCCAGCAAGAAAGGGGAAACTGCATTGGGTGAGGGACGAAGTGATTGCCTGGCGCAATAAGCATTATCGACGTGATTCTGCGAGGTAGTGGTGCTATGAAAAAAACCTTTGCCTATTGCGTCACTATTCGAAATGCCTGGACTGCTCGGGAGTCGTACCGTAAGGCACGATCGCACGGCCATTTCTCCATCTACTGGTCCGATTATGGATCGTATCTGGCGTATCGGCGGGTGTTGCGGTTGCTGCGGCACGAACGTTTGGCTTTTGAGCCGTTGTGCTCTGACAGAGAATAGTCCACTGACCTTATCAACGTAGAGGTCAGCCTATCTTTTTCATTGGGATCGTGAACATCCAAATTTTTGTGGCTTTTTTAGCAGGGTGTTGAAAAAAAACCATCCGGTTTTTTTTAGCGGCGCAAGCCGAAAATGCAATTTCCGTCTTACTGACAACATCAAGGACGTGAAAAACGGTCCTTGATGTTGGTCGCTCGTCCATGGGCTCCGCAGGCTGTTTTTCAACAGCCTGTCAGGTGAAATCATCGTATTTTTAATCCTTTATGAGTAACAGCTTTTGTCTGATAGCAACAGGGATGACAGTTGCCAACCGTTGTTTGTCGGCAAAAAAACATTTTCCGACAGGCTATTTTAAGTTGAAAACATACCGTATGGTCGGTATGTTGATGCGAAAAGCGGGGGCAGGGCGTTTATCACCATACCCGCGGTCGATTTGAAAGGCCAATTCCGGCGGAGCGTGTTGATATTTTTATTTGAAGGAGCTGTTCATTTTATGAAGAACAATGCCGCAAAGACATTGAGCTATTTGATTGGCATCGCAGTTGCTGTGGCAGCGGGATTTTTTGCCCATAGCCTGATGGGGCCGGGGCAGGTTCTGCAAGCACCGATGGCCGGCGGTCAAAGGCCGCAGCCCAAAGTGGTGGCGCAGGTGATTGGTATGACGCCTTTAGATACGCAGGATAAATATATCGCCATGGTGGAGTCGATTCAGGATGTGGTGGTAAAGCCTGAAGTTTCCGGTTATCTCAATGAGGTTCGTTTTAAGGAGGGGGATCTTGTTAAGCAGGGTGAGCTGCTGTTCACCATTGATAAGCGGCGTTACCAGGCCACTGTTGAGGTGCGCCAGGCGGAATTGGCCCAGGCGCGTGCTGAGCTGGAACGGGCAACAAAATATCTGAATCGGTTGCGCGCGGCCAGTGAACGAAGTATTTCACAAACGGATTTTGATACGGCGGAGAGCGCTGAACAACAGGCTCGCGCGGCTGTGCAGCAGGCGCACGCCACCCTGAATCTGGCAAAGCTTGATCTAAGCTTTTGTGAGATTCATGCGCCGATCAGTGGTCGCATTGGTGCGGCGTTGGTGACCAAAGGCAATTATGTCACCCCGGCATCGGGTGAGCTGGCCAAAATTGTTCAGATGGATCCCATCCGGGTGGTTTTTTCCATGACGGATCGTTCGTATGTCTCACTACGCCAGCGTGAAGTGTCTGGCACGGCTGATGATTATGCCGCCAAGGTGCTTTTGCCGAACAAGACGCTTTATGACGGGGTTGGCAGCAAGGCGTTTGCTGATAACGAAATGAACGCACAAACCGGCACCATTGCTTTGCGGTTTCAGTTTGACAATCCTGACGGACTTCTGATTCCCGGTAGTTATGTCAATATTTTCCTCGAAAAAACGCAGCGGCCCATGGGGTTGAGTGTGCCGCAACAGGCATTGCTGGTTGATGCGCAAGGGGATTATGTGCTGACGGCGGATGACAACGGCTTGTTGAGCGTGGCACGTGTCACCCTGGGGAAAACCCTCGGTCGCGACCGGGAGGTGCTTTCAGGCCTTAAGGAGGGGGATCGTGTTGTGATCGAAGGCTTGCTGAAGGTGCAGCCGGGTGTCACGGCCCAAGTGACTCTGCAAGAGGGGGCACAATGATCTCTCGCGTTTTTATCGAACGTCCCCGTCTGGCGGGTGTTGTTTCCATCGTGTTGATGCTGGCGGGCATTCTTTCGGTTTTTGCTCTGCCAATTGCCCAGTATCCGCAAGTGACACCACCGCAGGTCAATGTTCGGGCCAGTTATCCCGGTGCCAGTGCCGAAGTGCTGGCGGCGACGGTGGCCAGCCCGATTGAAGATGCGGTTAACGGCGTTGAAAACATGATCTACATGTCGTCGAGTTCGGATAACACAGGCAGTTATCAGCTCACCATCTCGTTTGAGGTTGGTACGGATACCGACATGGCGCAGGTCAAGGTACAGAACCGTGTTGCCCAGGCTGAGCCGCTGTTACCAAGTGAAGTTACTCAGCAGGGGGTGACCGTTGAGACGGAATCTAGTGACATGCTGGGGTTTATGCTGCTGCGTTCAACGGACGGCAGCCTGGATGATCTTTACCTGAGTGACTATGCGTCAAAGATCATCAAGCCGGCGCTGGAGCGTATCGCGGGTGTCAGCCGTGCTCAGGTGTGGGGCGCTCAATACAGCATGCGTGTGTGGATGGATGCTGATCGTCTTGCGGCTCTAAACCTCAGCCCGGAAGATGTTGCCTCAGCCATCAGGGCTCAAAATCTCCAGGCATCCATTGGTTCACTTGGAGCAACACCGGGTGATGGTTCGTCCAAACTGGTGTATAGCTTGAAAACCGAGGGCCGCCTCAATGATCCGGACGCGTTTGCTGATATCGTGATTCGCACCGCTGCCGATGGTGCTGTGGTCTATCTCAAAGATGTTGCCCGTGTGGAAAAGGGCGCCGATCAATACCTGTATAACGCCAAATACAATGGCGACAATTGTGTGGCCATGGGCTTGAACCGTACGCCGGGCTCGAACGCTCTTGATACCATGGATGCGGTGCGCAGCGAGCTGGAGCATTTGAAAGCCCAGTTTCCCGAAGGGCTGGAACTTGTGTTGCCCTATGATGCGACGGAATTCGTCCGTACCAGTATCTGGGAGATTGCCACCACGCTGGGCTTGACCTTCTTTCTGGTCGTTCTGGTGTGTTATGTCTTCTTGCAGAATTGGCGTGCTACCCTGATTCCTGCGTTGACGATTCCGGTGTCGTTGTGCGCCACCTTTATGGTGCTGAGTGTGCTGGGTTACAGTATTAACATCCTCACGCTGTTTGGTCTTGTGCTGGCGATTGGACTGGTGGTGGATGATGCGATTGTCGTTGTCGAACGGGTCATGGAATTGATGACCCGCGAAGGGCTCAGTCCCAAAGAGGCGACGATTAAGACCATGGAGCAAGTCAGTGGCGCGGTTATCGCCACGACACTGGTTTTGCTGGCGATCTTTGTCCCGGTGGGCTTCATGGAAGGCATTACCGGTAAAATCTATCAGCAGTTTTCCGTTGCCATTTCCGCCGCCGTCCTTTTTTCAACCGTGAACGCTTTAACCCTCAGTCCGGCGTTGTGCGCCACGATGCTCAGTATTGTTCCTCCTAAAGAGCATGGACCGTTGAAATGGTTTAACACGACCCTGGGACGGTTGCGTGGCCATTATGTAGCGCTCAGTCTGGGAATTGCCCGTCGACTGGTGGTGACGGCACTCATTCTGCTCGGAGCCATCGGCGGCAGTTATTTTCTGTTTTCGCACAGTTCAACCACCTTTTTGCCCGATGAAGATCAGGGGATTATTTTCGGCATGTTGCAGTTGCCCGAAGGGGCCAGTCTTGGTCGAACCAGCCGGGTTTTGGATGAGGTGGTGTCGCCGTTGAAAGATGAGGAAGGCGTTAATTTTGTTATGCAGATCACCGGTTTCAGCATGATGGGAGGCTCCGGTGAAAATGTTGCCTTTTTTCTAGTCGGCTTGGAAAACTGGGCCAAGCGCGATTCCGCGGATTTGACGATTTCTGCCATTCAACAAAAGCTTCAGGGGCGCGTGGCGGCTGTGCCGAGTGCCCAAATCAATCTGTTTACGCCACCGGCCATCATGGGCCTCGGTGTTAGCGGCGGTATGGATATCCGGTTACTGTCCACGGAAGAAGACGATCCACAGAAACTGCAGGCGGTGTTAAACAGCTTTCTCATGCAACTGAACATGGCGCCGGAGATCATGATGGCGTTCAGTACCTATTCGTCCAACACGCCGCACCTGCATCTTGAGGTGGATCGGGTCAAAGCGGCCTTGATGAATGTCGATGTCAATCGTTTGTTTGGTGTGCTGCAAAATTATTTTGGCTCGTTGTATGTCAATGATGTCAACTTTGCCGGTCAGGTCAATAAGGTTGTGATTCAGGCGGACTGGCCGTTTCGCAACAATGTCGATGCCCTTGAGGGCATCTATGTGCAGAGCACCACCGGTGCCATGGTGCCGTTGCGCAGTCTGGTCACCATAGATACCATGCAGGCACCGCGAAATATCGAGCGCTACAACAAGTTTACATCGGCCAGCATCAACGCCGTTGCCATGCCGTCAACCAGCAGTGGCGATGCAATGGCTAAGGTCGCCGCCGTTGCGCAACAGAATTTGCCGCGTGGCTACACCTTTGACTGGTCGAGCCTGAGCTATCAGGAGGCGCGTTCTTCCGGTGGCACTTATGTTCTGTTGCTGATGGCCGTGCTGTTTGGTTATCTGTTTCTGGTCGCGCAATATGAAAGCTGGATTATTCCACTGCCGGTTATCGTATCAACCGCCGTTGCCATCTTTGGTGCGTTGGCCGGGTTGATCGCGGTCAGTTTGCCACTGAGTATCTATGCCCAGCTCGGTATTATTCTTCTGGTTGGTCTGGCCAGTAAAAACGCCATACTCATTGTTGAATTTTCCAAAACCCAACGTGAAGAGGGGCTGTCAATCCTTGAAGCCGCATCCGAAGGGGCCGGACAGCGCTTTCGAGCCGTGCTGATGACCGCGTTTACCTTTATCCTCGGTGTGCTGCCCATGGTGTTTGCCTCTGGTGCCGGGTCTGCCAGCCGCCGTTCCATCGGCACGACGGTATTTTTCGGGATGGTTGCCGCGACGCTGGTCGGCATTGTTCTGGTGCCGGCACTCTACGTGATGTTTCAGACCTGGCGGGAGAAAGGCCATGCGTTCCGTTTGCGCCACAGTCGCTCTCATCTGACCACCCTGGTGCTGATGATCCTGCCGTTTATCATGAACGGGTGCATAACAGTCGGGCCTGATTATCAACGTCCTGATCCTGTCGTGATTGAAGGTGCTTTCGAACAAGCAGTGGATGTTGGTGACTGGTGGACCCAGTTTAATGATCCACTGTTGACTGAACTGGTGCAGCAGGCACTGGCCAACAACCGTGATTTGAAAACGGCAGTGGCACGGGTGCGCGAAGCGCGTGCGACGCTGGCTCGTAGCAAAGCCGCCTTGTGGCCGACATTGGACGCGCTCGGTTCGGTTTCGCGCAGCAAAACGTCTGAGAATGCATCTGAGAATGCCGGTGAATCGACTTTGTATGATACCGGTGTGAATGCGGCATGGGAGATCGACGTGTTTGGAGGCACCCGCCGCAGTGTTGAAGCAGCCAATGCCGATTGGCAATCCATGTTGATCGATCTAGGCGATGTGCAGGTTTCTGTTGCCGCTGAGACCGCTTTGGCTTATATCGCATTGCGCACCGTGCAATATCAACTGGTCGTGGCGCGCGACAATCTGGCCATCCAGCAGGAAACCCATGCCATTCTCGCTGACCGCAGGCAGGCGGGACTGGACAATGACCTGGCTCTGCAGCAGGCCACCTACAATTTGGAAAGTACCCGTTCATCCATTCCCACCCTCGAAGCTAAGGTGGAATCCGCCTACAATGCACTGTGCGTGCTGATCGGGGTCTTACCGGGTAGCGTGGCGTTGGAACCTTTGAGTCAAATTCCCCGTTCCACGGTGGAGGTTGAAGGCATTCCTGCGGATCTGCTTCGTCGCCGTCCGGATGTTCAGCGTGCCGAACGTCAGCTCGCCGCTCAGACCGCAAGGATAGGTGTGGCTACGGCTGATCTCTACCCACGCTTTACCCTGACCGGTTCCATTGGTCTCGAATCTCTCAACACCTCGGATTTGCTGACCTCGGAAAGTGAACGCTACAGCATTATCCCCGGGGTGCAATGGCCGATCTTTTACTTTGGCTCCATCCGCAACAACATCAAGGTTCAGCAAGCAGTTCGCGAACAATATTTACAAGCCTATGAATCCGCCGTGCTGACCGCAGTGGAAGAGGTGCGTAATGCACTGATGGATTACCGCAAAGAGCAGGAGCGTTATGTTGCGCTGAATCGTGCCGTGACCGCAGCACAAACAGCCGAGTTCTTGGCCAAAGACCAATATCGTAACGGGCTGACCGACTTCAATGCTGTGCTTGATGCGCAACGCTCGTTACTCTCCTTTCAGGAGCAACGAGTTGTCAGTGAAGGTGCCGTCAGCCAAAATATCGTGCGTCTCTATCGCGCTATGGGCGGCGGTTGGACGCCGATGGAAGCGTTACAAGAGATGGAAATGAGGTAAATAATGACCACCCCGTCTAGACGCAAAAAACAACCTGAAAAAGTCCGCAGTAAGCTGATCGAATGTGCGGCACGCATTGCCGCTGAACAGGGACCGGGAGGCCTGACCATTCAGGCTGTCGCCGACGCCGCCGGGGTGACAAAAGGTGGACTTTTTCACCATTTCAGTGATAAACGGCAACTGATTGAATCGGTCTTCAAGGATTTTCTCACAAAGTTGGACGAGGAAATTGACCAGGCGCTTGAGCAGGATCCCGTGGCGTATGGACGCTTTACTCGCGCCTATATCATGGTGGCTCTTCAAAATATCGCTCCGCAACGGGAAGCGGATGTGTGGAAAGCCTTCTCACTCTGTGCCCTGACCGAACCGCAATTCAGAGTTTTGTGGAACGAATGGATTCACGGCCGTCTGGCGTCTCATCAGGAGACAGATCAGGATCCAGCTCTGCATATTGCCCGTTATGCGTTTGACGGTGTCTGGTCGGCCAACCTTATGGGAGCGATTAGTTCTGAGGACTATTTTGCTCTTTTGGACCGGCTTGTTGAGATGACAAAGCCGTGATAAGAGTTTCCATGAGTGCGATCTTTTGCCATCCTCTCTGTTAAAAGAGCCGGGAATCGTGATGTTGCTGCCTGGCTTGTTTCTTTCTCGTCTTTTCTACCTACAGATTCAACTTCCAGATATCGTACTGACTGTCATCACGCGTTGAGGTGAAAAACAGGCTGCACATCAATGGGAAATGTTTGTGCCAGCCCTTATAGGTAGATGTGGAAAGACGTCGATTCCACGCCGTATATTCCATGTTTGGAATGATAAGGCGTTACCGATAAAATACAAAAGGTCTCCTGGAAACTCCGAGAGACCTTTTGTGAGTCGTTAATGGGTAGGTTGTTTTTATTCTGTCTCTATTTTTCGGGCCGATCGTTCATGGATGATCAGATACAGGCTCGGTAACACAAACAGTGTCAGCACTGTTGACGTGAGCACTCCGCCAACCACAACACTGGCCAGAGGGCGTTGAACTTCAGCACCGACGCCCACCGACAGAGCCATGGGTAAAAAGCCGACCGCATCAGTAATCGCTGTGGCCAACACCGGAATCAGCCGTTGGCGTGATGCGGCAACCACGGCCTGACGCAGTGCCATGCCGTCATTGATCATACTGCGGATGGCTGCGATGAGCACCTGGCCGTTGAGTACGGCAATGCCGGACAAAGCAATGAAACCGATGGCTGCACTGACACTGAACGGAATACCGCGACCATAGAGCATGATCACACCACCGATGGCGGCCAGCGGAATCCCCGTATAAATAATCAGCACATCGCTGAATCGCTTGAGGCTGAAATAGAGCAGGATGAAAATCAGCAGCAAGGTGATGGGCACGACAATCATCAGCCGTTGTTGAGAACGCTCAAGGTTCTCAAACTGGCCGCCCCATTCAATCAGGTAGCCGTCGGGTAAGATAATCTCATCTGAGATGCGTGCTCGGGCTTCATCGACAAAGCTGGCAATGTCACGGTCGCGGACATTGACCTGCACTTTAAGTAAACGACGTCCCCATTCGCGGTTGATGGTGGAAGGGCGGTCAACCACGCTCAGAGTGGCCAGTTGCTTCAACGGCAGCACTGCTCCGGTTCGGGTGGGAATCAGGGTGTTGGCCAGAGCGACCGGATCATGACGCAATTGGTCGGGCACGCGCAGAACCAGGGGAAACGAGCGTTCCCCCTCATAAACTTCACCAACTTTCGGCGTGCCGATGGCACTGACAATATCCAGCACATCTTTGGCAGCAACCCCGTAACGGGCCAACGCCTGACGATCCACTTCAATCTGCAGGGTGGGTTGGCCGGTGATCTGCTCAACGGCGACATCGGCGGCACCGGGGATGGTGGTCATGACGTGCTCGACCTGTTCCCCGAGTTCCACCAGGGTGTCAAAATCCTCGCCGTAGATCTTAATGCCGACATCACCGCGAATGCCGGAGATCATTTCATTGACCCGCAGTTCAATGGGTTGGGTCAAGACGCTGCGGATTCCGGGCAGTCCGTGCAAGGCCTGCTCAACCTGCGTTGTCAGCTCATGCTGGCTGGACGCTCGTGTCCATTGTTCTTTGGGCGTCAGGGCAAGGAACATGTCGGTTAGTTCGGTGCCCATCGGATCAGTCGCAACTTCAGCGCTGCCGATGCGGCTCCATACCGTTCGCACTTCATTGGGGAACTCGTCGATCAGCAGTTGCTCCATGCGGGTGTTGTAGGCGATGGATTCCTCGATGGACACACCGGCAAGGCGGACAACACTGACGACGAGGGAGCCTTCCGACATCTTGGGTAAAAATTCACCGCCGAGGCGAAATGAGATGGCCATGGTGGCAAGGAACACCAGCACCACCACGCTGAAAAAGGCTTTACGCCAGTGTAGGGCGTGGCAAAGCAGGCTGGCGTATAGGTCTTTCATCCGTTGTGTCATCGCCCGCGTGCGTGGCTTGAACGTGCGCGGCAGAAAGGCAAAAGACAAGACCGGCGTCAGAAATACAGCAACCAGCAAAGCACCAACCAGCGCGACAATGAAGGTGAGGGCCATGGGACTGAACATCTTGCCTTCAATCCCTTCCAGGGTCAGCACCGGTAGAAAGACGATGATGATAATCGCCATGCCGAAGATAATCGGCCGCACCACATCGCGGCTGGATTCGAGGATGACGGCAAAGCGTTCCCCGGCGGTCAGGGTGCGATTAAGCTCGATCTGACGCGCGGTCAAACGACGCAGGTTGGCTTCGGTCATGACCAATGAACCGTCAACGAGAATGCCGAAATCAATGGCACCGAGAGACAGTAGGCTGGCAGTAATGCCGAGCGATTGCATGCCCAGCGCGGCAAATAGCATGGCCATGGGGATGGTCGCAGCGACGAGCAGGCCGGCGCGCAGATTGCCGAGTAGCAAAAAGAGCACGGCAATCACCAGAATCGCTCCGGCGATCAGATTGTGTTCCACCGTGGCTATGACCTGATCAATCAACTCGGTGCGGTCATAGACGGTTTCGAGAATAACGTCGTCGGGCAGGGATTGGGCCACCGTGTCCAGCGCCTGTTTCAGTGCCAGGGTAACGTCGCGACTGTTCTCGCCCATGAGCATAAAGCCCAGACCCATCACCGCTTCCCCACGGCCACCGGCCGAGACGGCACCACGACGCAGCTCATGATCGATGGCGACCTTGGCGACATCGCTGATGCGGATCGGCACACCATCAACGGCATCAATGACGATTGCACCAATTTCCTCGGTGTTGCTGACCCGACCGAGGCCATGAACCAGCAGCGTTTGGCCGCCGGTTTCAACCTGACCACCACCGACATTGGCGTTGTTGTCGCGCAGGGCGGTGGCCACATCGTCATAGGTCAGACCGTATTTTATCAGGGATGTCGGCGACACAATGACGTGATACTGCTTCTCTTTGCCACCCCAGGAGTTGATCTCGGCAACACCGGGCACTTTGCGCAACTGAGGCTTGATCACCCAGTCGTGCAACGTGCGCAGGTCTGCCAGGGTGCGTTCGGGATTGTCGGAGCGCAGCATGTAGTGAAACACTTCGCCGAGCCCGGTGGAGATCGGCCCCAGTTCCGGTGGGTCGATCCCTTCCGGTAACTGCACAGAGGCGAGGCGTTCCATGATCAATTGGCGCGAGTCGAGAATCGCCATCTCATCTTCAAAAATGGCCACCACCTGTGACAGGCCGAATTTTGAAATGGATCGGACATGCACCAGCCCCGGCAGGCCGGACACCGCCAGTTCAACGGGTAACGAAAGCTGCTTTTCGATCTCTTCCGGTCCGAGGGCCGGAGCAATGGTGTTGATCTGTACCTGAACCGGCGTGGTGTCGGGAAATGCATCGATGGGCAGATTAAGCAAAGCCACGCTGCCACTGGCAAAGGCCACGGCAAACAGCAGGGCGACCACCAGACGATTACGCAGGGAGATTTCAATCAGTTTATTGAACATCAGCGCCCCCCTAGTGATCCGCGCAGGAGGCGCCGAGACTGGCTTTGAGCACTTCTGATTTAAGTGCATAGCCCTGTTGCACGACAATGGCGTCGTCGGCGTTGATACCAGTCACGGCAACCAGATGATTGGTGCGGGTGCCAATCTCAACCCGGCGGATTTCAAACAGATCGTCTTCATGGGCAATAAACACATAGGGTGTGTTATTCAGCATCTGAACGGCATTGGCATCAATGGCCAGCTCCTGTTCTGACTCTTCTGCGACCAGAGCCACATCACCGTAGAGACCGGCCTTGAGCAGGTGGGTTGTGTTGTCAATTTCAGCCAGGGCCGTTAGCATGCGGCTGCGCGGGTCAATTTGTGTGCCGAGAAAAAACAGCTTGCCGGTAAAAACTCTGCCGGGCAGAGCGGCAAAACGTGCCTGAACCGGCGCTCCGGCGTGCAGGTGCTGAAGCTGTGTTTCCGGGACAGCGACTTCTAGCCACAGGGTGTCGAGGTTGGCCAGAGTAATGACGGCCGTTTGATCGCTGATCCGCTCCCCTTGAGCGGTGGCCACATCCGTGACGGTACCGGCAAATGGCGCCCGCAAGGTGATGCGTGTTTCGGTGTGGCGCTGTTCCATAAGTTGGTTGATCTCGTCACTGGTCAGACCGGTGTTGAGCAATTGCTGATGATAGCGGTCGGCATCACTTCCGGCCTGAAGCGCCAGACTGCGTGCCTGCTGAAATTCATGTTTTGAGGTGATCCCTTTTTCGAGCAGGAGTTGTTCCCGTTCATAGTGGGTGCGGCTTTGCTCAACTCTGGCCTGGGCGGCAAGATAGTCACTTTTCAGTGTGGCCAGTTGGGGAATGTCCACGGTCAGCAGGGCTTGTCCCTGTGAGACCTGTGTTCCCGGTTGGACATGGACGGTTGTCACCAGACCCGGAGCCGGGGAAGTGATCTTTGCCAGTCGATTGCGGTTGAGGGCCACCTGGCCGAGAAAGGTTTCACCTCCCAGGCTGTGAATGGGCTGCGGACGGGCGGTGACGATGCCGGTTTTTGCGGCAACATTTTCATCGTACAGCCGAACCATCATCCCTTGGCCCAAAGGCAAATCGCCAATATGACCGGCCTGACACAGGGCATCGACCTTTTCCAGCATCTGATGCTCCGGACAGTAGTCGGTGGCACTGCCGTGATTATGGCCTTCATGTTCATCCGCTTCGTGACCGTGATCATCGTGGGTTGTTTCAACATGCTCCTGTTCGTGAGCATGGTCATGTGTTGCCGATTGAATGGGTGATGTCATCATGCCGACTGACAGCAGGGTGATCGCTGTTAAAGCCAGACTGTTTTTCCAGTTCTTCGTCATTTTTTATTCCTCATCAGGATCAGCAAAAGCTGCTGTTGTTTTAGTGAGTTGAAAATCAAACAGAGCTTCCAGGTTGGTGAGACTGCTGTGATAATCGGCAAGGACGTTCAGGTAACGATCTTGACTTTTCATCAGACGGTTTTGCGCATCCAGAACATCCAAAACAGTGTATTTGCCCTGGTTGTAGCCAAACGTTACCGACTCAAATACCGCTTGAGCCGTGGGTAATAACTGCTGCTCAAAGGTGACGATCTCCTGTTGGGCAATGGATGCCAGTCGATGACTTTCAATAAGCTTCTGCCAGACCGTTTGTCGGGCTTGCAGCAGCGCTTGTTCTGCTTGATCGGTGCGGTTCCGGGCCGCGTCAATGTTGCCGCTGTTGCGGTCAAACAGGGGGAATGGTACGGAAAGGCCTGCGATCAGTGCAGTGTCTTCTGTTGAACTGTCGTGTTTGACGCCGACAGACAGTGTGACATCCTGAATTCTATTGGCCTGTTCAAGTTCGAATCGGGCCTGTTTGAGGTGATGGTTTTTCCGGGCCAGTCGCACTGTTGTGGTCTGGTCGATTTGGTTGTGTAACTCCGCGAGACCGGGAAGATGCTGAATGTCGCTCAATGACCCGTCCAGAACACCCAGCTCTTCTTCGCGGCCCTGCCACATCGAGCACAATTGTTGTCGGCTGGCTTTCAGTGTGGTCTGGGCAGCGAGCAGGCGTAATTGTGCTTGCGCCTGAAGTGGCATGATGCGCTGGGCTTCAATTGGGGCTTTTTTGCCGGCCCGGATCGATTCTTCAATACTGGTGATCAGGGTTTGGCACTGAACCACATTTTTATTCGCCTGACGCAATTGTTCGCGCGCGACGAGGGCGTGACGATAAAACTGCCGGGTTTGGCGGATGACTTCCGTCGCCTGTAATGCTTGTTGAGCGGCTGTGACATCGTTTTTGCGCACGGCAACCTGTTGGTGGCGGGCACGTTTGTGGCCAAGTTCAATGCGCTGACTGATGGTCAATGAGGTTTGCATCGCCTCACTGCCGGAATGCTCTCCGCTACCGGCGAACTCTTCGAATTCGAGGGCAATTTCGGGATTTGGCAGCACAGAACGTTGTC
The DNA here is from genome assembly GCF_000167355.1 of Desulfuromonas acetoxidans DSM 684. Classification (NCBI taxonomy): domain Bacteria; kingdom Pseudomonadati; phylum Thermodesulfobacteriota; class Desulfuromonadia; order Desulfuromonadales; family Desulfuromonadaceae; genus Desulfuromonas; species Desulfuromonas acetoxidans. The sequence goes on along the minus strand of NZ_AAEW02000011.1, from coordinate 16,924 downwards.
GGCCTTCGGCTTCGATCGCCAGACCTTCATGGTAGCTTGCTTTGAGGCCGGCATTATTTTTAAGTGCTAAAAGAGTGGCTTGCTCCAGGGTTATAGAGCGTTGAACCGATTTATTGTGCGCCTGTGGGTGTTTCTGTTCAGAGGGAAACGTCATTCCCAACGTCGGCAGACACAGCAGTGTCGCTAAAACGCCAGAAACCAGCCACAGCGATTTAACAGGATGTTGAAAACGTCCCGTCCATCGGTTCCACAGGCTGTTTTTCAGCTGCCTGCTAAGGGACTTTGCCGTACAGGGCATCGTACACCTCCATCATTGAATACTTGTTGTGTTTACGGTCCGCAGGTGGTGGTGCAAACACAAGCGTCATAGACGCAATTGTGCTGTCGATTGTGCGGGCGATGATCTAACTAGTGCTCTGTCAATGCTGAAAATTCGAGTGAATGGCACAGCATCGTGTCATTCACACAAGGCGCGAAATCGACGAAGTGGCCACTCACTACAAGATTTTGCAACGCAGTGGGAATGGTGCGAAGCGAAGCCAAATCCGAAGATTTAGTGTTGCCAGAGTACTAGGGCGTTTCAGGAGTGTTTAATGACGTAACACGATGGTGCGGTGATGAAGGATGTGTTGAGAAACACGTGGCTTGTCAAGCTGGGTGAGCTGCGGAAGGCCGGCGGGTTCTTTCACCATTTTAACAACCGGAGCCGTCGGAAGGATCAGTGGCGTAATCGATTGTTTAAAGAGATCATGACGCTGACGGGAGGTATAACTGCCGGAGGTTAAGAGGTCCAGGCATGGGCCGGTATGGTCTTCCTGGGCGATATGGTGAGACTGATGATCGTCAGCCTGATTGTTCTGTTCTGATGCGCATTGCTGGTTACAACCAAAATGAAGCTGCTCAAGTTTGGTGTTGTCCTGATCGCAAAAACACCAGACGAAGCCGTAAATGTTCGTCTGACAGATAAACAGCATGAGGATCAGGCACAGGGTGGAAAAAATATGTTTGTAGCTTTTGCGCACGGTCATGATTGCTACTCTAATCGGAGTGGTAGCGCAAGGGCAAGGTCTTTTTTATCCTGGAGAATAATGCCCGCACAGCGGCATGTTTTGAGTCGGATCAGTGTTGTTTCTTGCGCCATTGCCAGGGCGGGAGCGGATTGTGTTGTGACCACAGTCCGATCTTTTTCTGCTTGGCGTCAATCTGTGCATCCAGCCACTCCGAACAGATCTCTTTGCGGTACTGCTTGTTATCCACCCACGCATAACCTTGAGCAACCATTTGTCCATTGATTGAATGGCCAGATGTGAGGGTAAGCAGGGCAATGGCTCGGCCCTGTTCATCCTGACGAATGGTTTTGAGCTGAAACGGCTGGCGGGTGAGCTGTTTCAAACGGTGAGTTGCGGCAACGCCAAAAGGTTGGTCTTCATCCGGAATGTCAATGCCGTAGAGACGTACCTGTTTACGGTGAAAACCATCGATCACAATTGTCAGGGTATGTTGGCGGTCAATGTTTTCAACAACGATAGACGATGCTGCAAATGAGAACATTGGCAGCAAAGCCACTGCAATGAAAATTAGAATTAGTATCATTTTTTTCAAAATGTGACTCCGTAAAAATAACCGAAAAACCGTGAGTTTCTTGTCGACCGTTTGGTGCGAATAGTTTGTTATGTTTTTGTAATGTTGACCTGTCGCGAAAAGCGCCGTAGCATGGTGGTTAAATTGAAAAGACAACTGAAATTATGAGGTTGAATGTGAAGCGACATACTGTGACATGGTTGTTGGGGGTGGTGATGACCCTTAGTCTGCTGTCGGGCTGTCAACGCTCTCATCTTTCTGAAGTTTCACCAGACGGGGTGATTGTGGCTTTTGGTGACAGTCTGACTGTCGGGGTTGGCGCCAATCGTTCCGACAGTTACCCCAGCGTGTTGCAACAGCTTACCGGGCGTCAGGTGATCAATGCCGGGATCTCAGGAGAAACCACAGCCGAGGGGGCTAAGAGGCTGCCGGAGGTTCTGGCCGATACGGAACCGGAGTTGCTGATTTTGCTTGAAGGCGGCAATGACATTCTGCGCAATCATAACCTGACTCAAACCCGGAATCATCTCGCCACTATGATCGAATATGCCCAGAACCAGGGTGTGCAAGTGGTGTTAATCGCGGTTCCCGAAAAAAATCTGTTTTCTGAACAGGCCCCGCTGTACCGGGAACTGGCGGAAGAGTATCAGGTGGTGTTGATTGATGATATGATCTCTGATCTGTTGCGTACACCATCGTATAAATCGGACACCATCCACCTCAATGCCCGTGGTTATCGGGTGATGGCCGAAGAGATCTATTCGGTCCTGGAGCGGGAAGGAGCTTTTTAACGGTTGTTTGAAGAGAGTAAAAATGAATTAAGGCCACAGATGCAACGATTTGCACTGTGGCCTTTTTCGCTGATGTTCTGTTAGATCAGATGCGGAAATCTTCAGCGATCACTTTGGTCAATTTTTCGATTTTTAGTTTAGCCATGCCGACGCCTGAATCCGACGTTAGCACCAGAACCAGGTGAATGTGGGCTTTCCCCGGCTGTGATTTTAACGGGTCACTGCCTTCGTTGAAGCAACAGGCAAAGATATGGGCATGCTCAGATTCGATATGAACCAGTTGCCCCAGACCGATACCCATTTCCATGGTGGCTTTTTGTGCGGTCATCAGCAGATTGTTGGCCAGAACACCAACTTCCTTCATGTTGCCTTTGGCTTCCGAGGTCAGCAGTGCCAGTGATTCTCCGGAGGGTGTGAAAACGCCGACACCGGCAAATCCGTCAACTTGATTGAATTCTTTGAGTTTTTCTTGAACAGTCATGATATTGATCTCCTTGGTTGGGGTGTTAGAGTCCGGTTGGTTACCGGGGATTGTGTCGGGTTGTGGTCCGCATGGGTCCAACGCGACGCTATCGTTAGTTTGTTCCTTTTGAGGTGTCTGTTTCTCATCTTCCTGACGCAACGCATCAAGCAGAATGTGGCTTAACTTGGTGGTGATACAACGGTGACGTTGGCGGTCGGCGGGTTGCATCTCGATCACGACATCCTTCCAGCTGAAAATGGCATAGGCCGCTTCATCACCGTTTTGGCCATTGCACGTGGCATCAACCAGATCGCCTTGATAAAAATAGAGCTGGCCGATCTTGTCGCCCTGTTTGATCCGCAATGTGCAGCTTTTCTTTTCCAGTTCCATGAGCTGGGCAAAAGTGGGCAAGGTGATCCCCTGGATAAAACCCTGCGCTTTATCTGCCAATGTCTGGCGGATTTTGTTGGCCATGACAGCAAGTTCTGTAGGCTTTTCCAGATATTGGACGGAGCCGAATTGACGGATGTGTTTTTCAATGTGTGGCGTGCCGAATGCGGTCATTACAATGACCGGTGTTGATGCGAAATGCGTGCTCATGATGGCCAATAATTCAAAGCCATCCATGATCGGCATCTTCAGATCCGTGACCAACAGATCGACGGTCGTGAACTTTAAAACCTCCAGCGCCTCTTTACCGTTGTGGGCGGTAAAGACCTTGACGTCATTGAGGCGTGATTTGAGTCCTTCGGTCAGGCTGAGCAGAAATTTCTTTTCATCGTCAACGATGAGGATCTGTTTCATGGGCTCCTCTACGGTTTGAGTTTGACCTCAAAGTAGAGCAACCGCTGTGCCATAAGCGTTAATCGCTATTTAGTCTTTTAATAATAGGTAGTTATGGACTTAGATGGGTCTACGGGGAACCCAGGAAGATCAGAGTGACTGGGTCAGTTTGAACGGGTAGGTCAGTTTGAACGGGTGTCGTACTGCTTCAAACGGCGCTTTAACGTTGATAAAGAGATGCCGAGAACGGTGGCGGTTTGTGTCTGGTTGCCCTGATGGGCATCAAGTACCTGGAGAATATGGCGCCGGGTCACATCTTCCAGAGACAGATGGACAGCAGCCGAAGAGGGTGCTGAACTCTCCTGGGTGGTCTGAAGAAGTTGTGAAGGATAGATGGTCCCCTGACGCTGGAAGATGACGGCCCGCTCAATGATGTTTTTCAGTTCACGGACATTGCCCGGCCAATGGTAGTGGCACAATTGATCGAGTTCCTGTTCGGGGAGAACCATGTGGGTCGCATCAGGGATTTTCTGCAAAAAATGACGGCAAAGATCAGGGATATCCTGTTGTCGTTGGCGTAACGGCGGCACATGAATACGCAAGACATTCAGGCGAAAATAGAGGTCTTCACGAAAACGATTCTCTTTGACCGCCTGCTCAAGATCACGGTTGGTGGCGGCGATAATCCGCACATCTACCGGTTTAACACTGTGGCTGCCCAGTTTCCTGATCTGCCCCTCTTCGAGAACGCTCAGCAACTTGGTTTGCAGGTGTAGAGGCATTTCGCCGATTTCATCAAGCAGCAAAGTGCCGCCATCGGCTATTTCAAAAATCCCTTTGCGGGTTTCGGTTGCACCGGTAAACGCTCCTTTGGTGGTGCCGAACAGTTCCGCCTCAATGAGGTTTTCCGGCAGGGCTGCACAATTGATATTGAGAAAACCGTTATCGCTACGTTGACTGTGAAAGTGGATGTATTTGGCGACAACATTCTTTCCAGTGCCGGTTTCTCCGGTAATGATGACCGGCGCCTGACTCTGCGCGGCTCGATGGACAACATCCTGGGTGTCGTTTAAACCGCCGTGGCTGATCAGAACGGTATCACTGTGCTCACGATGGCGCTTGTAATGTTGCAGGGCAACGTTTTTTTCCAGCTTCTGGGTGTGAAACATCTGGTCAATGGTCAGACGAAGTTCCTCCAGCTCAAATGGTTTAGACAGGTAGTCATGCGCTCCGACCTGTATTCCCCTGACGGCATTGTCAAAGCTGGGGTAGGCTGTGATGAAAATGATTTTGACCTGATCGTTGACCTGAAGCAATTGCGGGCAGAAGTTGCGTCCTTCTCCGTCGGGTAATTTTTGGTCCAACAGGATGACATCCACATGGTTCTTTTTACAGAACGCCAAACCATCCTGTCCCTTGTGGGCAACGTGAATGGCCAGGTCGGCACTGTGTAGGCCGATTTTCACCGCATCACAGAACAATTCGTCATCATCAATGATCAACAGATTTTTTTTAGCCGAGCAAGGTGTCACTGCAACCCTCCGGAATTGAAATTGACACGGTGGTCCCGATGTTTTCTTCACTGGTGATTTCGATGGTGCAGTTCATCCGCGCCAGCATTTTGCGACAAATAACCAGGCCCAGTCCGGTGCCCTGTGGTTTGAGGGTAAAGAATGGTTTGAACAGATTGTTGAGCTCTTTTTCAGCAATACCGCACCCTGAATCGGTAATATGAATCCAGATAAAACCGTGATTGAGGCGGGTACACAGCTCAATGGTTTTGGGCTCCCTGTTTTCAAGGGCATCGGCAGCATTGGTGAAAATATTTAACAGCACCTGTTGTAAAGGACGTGGATCGACAAAGGCCCATTTGGCCTTAAGATGAAAATCGGTATTGATGCAGATCCCCTTGTCTGAGAAGTCAGACCACGCCAAGGAGATAAAGTTGTCCAGGAAATGGGACAGATTGATATGGGAAAGATCCGGGGTTTCGTACATGTTAATATTACGTAAGCTTTTCAGCAGAAATTCCACCCGCTTCAGTTCGTCCAGAGAACGGTCGACAAATTCGAGAACCGTGTCATTGGAAAAGGTGGCAAAATTATCCTTGAGAACACTCAGAGCCATCTTGGCTGAATTGATCGGATTACCGATTTCATGGCGAATCCCGGAAAACACATAACCAAGATTATCCATGGTGTTCACGGCATCAGCGATGGATTCCAGGCGTATTTTTTCCGTGATGTCCTGAATAAACACCCACAAAAAGCGGTTAGCGGAAATCGGGTAAACCGAATAGCCGAGTACTTTGTCATAGAATTGAAATGACGATGAAACGGGTGCGGTCACCGGAATATCGGCCTCAAGGTCTTTAAACAGTTGTTCTTTGAGGGACGGATAATCCTCAATGTCGAGCTGTGGTGTAAGCAGTTTTTCGACCGCAGGGTTGAAAAAAGCAATTTTTTCATGTTCCAGGTCAAAGACCATTATTCCCAGATTGATGTCTTCAAAAATATCGGCAAAGATGCACACGCCAGGACAGGCGCCTTTTCCGATCGGACAGATGTGATTTTCGCGACATGGATGAAGAGGCATGGTCACTGCTCCTGTCAAAGGTAACACGTGTGTATCGTTGATAGGGCAAGTCGCAAAGGGCGGGTGAAAGAAACAGGACGCCGGCCGTTGAAATCAGTGTCTGTTTATCACGGTGATGAGAGATCTCCACCAGTTGAGCAACCCGGCGATCCAGTTATGGACCCGTGGCTTTGCGTCACCGAATTACTTCGGTTTTGCCTTTATCTTGCATGAATGATTCTTATAGAGATGGGGATATTATAGAGGCGGTTAATTTTTGTCAATATAGATAATACGATTTAACAATGGAGACGGTGCAAGATTAGAGCATCGTTGAGTTGGCAACCGATGTGTTCTGCGACAACCGGGCATTTTGCTTTGAGTAGGAAGACGATATTGGCATCTATCTCACTGAGTGTTTCGTAATTTCCCTGTCCCTTGGCCAGGATCAGATCAGTACTGTCAAAAGCTTTTCGTACATCGGGCCGACACAAGGACAGATCGGTTCCGGGAGTATTGTCACCATTGTCGAGAACGCGAACAATCTGCGTCAAACCCGCCTCACGGGCTTCTGCATAAAGGGCATCGTTGATAATCGCAGTTCCTCGAACAACCACTGTTGTTTTATTCAACGGCAACTGCTCAATCAATAAGCGATCAAGGACGATTTCACCGGCATTGTCAGCCAAAAAAAGAATCGATTCCGCAGAAGCAATATCATGGCGTAGTCGTTCAATATCACCGACCAGAGGCAGATGAAGGGCACTGTCAATCGCCTGCAGAGCGCGCGCCTCATCCATGGCGTGATACACGCCATGATCAATGCTGTTTCCGGCAATAGACAGCTTTAAAGCGGTTAGCAGCGGATCTGTGTTCTCTTTTACCTGTTGTTCGAGTTTTGGATAAAGTTGCAGAGCCAGAGTCTGATAGCGGCTTTTCTCATCGGCATAGGGATCCGGGTTGTCCAGTTTTTCCCGAATCAGGGCGTGTAACAGACGGGCGGTCTGCGGCGGTGTGGCATCGAAATCGATCTGGCTGAGCAGGGATAAAGCCTGACGCAGAATGGTTTCCGTCTGTTGCGGTGATGCGTCGGTCATACGCAACACACTCAGGGTTTGTTCGACAAAACACGGTAAGCAACGATGAGATGTTTTCATAGCACTGACATTCAATCACAAAGCCCGGTTTAACCGGGCTTTGTATGAGGATGATGTTGAAAAGGTCCCATGTGAGGGTTTTTCAGGCTTGTTAGACTAAGGTGTTGTTGGCAAAGGCCTGTTCCAGGGTCGGTGTCATGGTGCATTGATAGCCTTCAAGACGAGCGACGATCTCACGCGTGTTCGCATCGATAAAGTCAATATCGGCTTCGACAACCTGGCCGCTCTGTTTGACCACGCGGCATTGAATATAAATCGGGGTTGTGCCGAACGATTCACGATATTGGCGATAGCGTCCGGCAAACATGGGTAACGACCCCTGACTTTTCTCTGCAAAGCTCCACAGAATCATCATCTGAAAGCTGCTGTCAAGAATCATCGGATCGGTCAGCCAGTCATAACGTAACGGTGATGCCATCCATTGTTGCGGCGAGGGGGCCGATTCTGCAACGCCCACGATTCCTTCCGGCCCTTCACCGGTAATCTGTTGAATCCCCTGCAAAAGCGCGCCGTGGAACAGTTGGCCTGAAGCGTAAATCTGCTCGTGAGATTGCGCTCGCTCCGTATCGACTGAGAGCGGTGTGATGGTTGGCGCGGTCAGTTCGCGGAACGATGACAGTAGAATATCGCCACTGGCGTGAATCCGCTTGGAGTTGGCCGCAACAATCTGCATGGGAATACGCATCAGGTCCTCTTCAAAGCGGCCCTGCTGGTTACGCAACTCCACGTCGTATTCTTCATCCGCGGTCAGGCGAATCCCTTTGAAAATGCGCAGGTTATCAAAGCCGATAAACTGCATTCCGGGATAATTGTGCATGGCCCCATGCGCCATCCATTCAATGATTAAAGCCGTCGGCACGACCGCCATGCCATCGATGACATGATCCTGTAACACAGCCATAGTTTGAGGCGTAATCTGGAGGGTTAACGCCAGCTCCGGATAGCATTCGGTAATGGGGCTGGCGCTCAGATCAACCGAAGTCTCTGCATCCTGTTGGTCATGGTCGTTGGGTTTTTTATGCTCACCGAGGATGACAATTTCGACCTGACCATCTTGGCGGGTCAGCTCCTGTAACAGATATTGGGAACCCGCAGCCAGATCGATCACTTCAATGCCTTCATCAGCAAAGAGTTTCTTCAGCGCCGGAGTAACCATACCACCGTCCCATGGCCCCCAGTTGATTGCCAGGACGCGACAGTCTGTTTTCTGGCGAGACAGGGCCTGGGCTGTTTTGTTCAGTACCTCATTGGCCATGGCGTAATCAACTTGGCCAACGCGACCAAAACGGCCGGTTGATGAGGAGAACATCACAATAAAACGTAGCGGATCGTTTGCGCTGGCATGCAGCAAAGCCTGTAATCCGGCCACTTTGGTGGAATAGACCTGGTCAAATTGCTCAAGGGTTTTGTCTTCGATTTTGCGATCTGCCAGAACGCCGGCTCCGTGAATAATGCCGCGAACCGTGCCCTCTTGACGAGCTTCGTCAAGTGCCTCTGCGACCGCTTTTTCGTCGCGGATATCAAGAGCTTTGTAGATCACTTTGGACCCGGCCTGACGCAGCCGATCAAGGTTGGCAGTCAATTCGCGCTGTTGCAGCACCCGCGTGCATTGATCATTGAGCTCGCGTGGTTTAAGCGGTGCTTCGGCATGCTCCATCAAGGTCCGTTTGATGTCCGCATCCGTGCGCGCTGCCGCCAGCCAGTCGGGCTCGACTTCCGGCAATGCACTGCGACCAAGCAGCAGCAGGGTTGGCTGCCCACACTGAGCCAGGTGAGTGGCCACCTCAGCCGTTACACCGCGGGCACCGCCACTGATGACAACAATGTCATCGCCTGTCATTTGAATGGAGTCGCTGTCTTCAGGCAGAGGTGCATCAACCAGAACCGGTGTTGTCAGTCCCTCACGACTGATACCGATTTCAATCGGCCCGGTCAAGAGCAGTTCGTCAATCAAGGCTGTGCTCAGCTCTTTGTCCGTCAAAGTGTCACTGACGTCGATCGCCTTACACGTGAGTTCCGGCCATTCGAGACGGGCGGTTTTGCATAAGCCCGCCAGAGCTCCAGACAATGGATCACGCAATAGACTCTGGCTGCCGAACCCGCATTGGCCATCAAGGCGTGACACGGTGACCAGGCAGGCGCTTTGTTGTGCAGATTGCTTTTTCAGAGCCGGTGCACAACGTTGGACCAGGGAAAAGGCGTCACGGAGAAAGTGACTGTCCGTGCCGATTTCCGGAGCAATGATAACCAGACCGGCCAGTTGATCCGGGACTTCCGTCTGGGTCGGACTGACGATCTTGACCGGATAGCCTTCGCCCTTCAATGTGGAGGCCAGGGTCGGCACCAGAGACGAGCAATCATCGACCAACCACAGCGGAGCATTGGTGCTCAGAGTGTATGGCTGGCGTTGTTGGCCGACCACATCGAGTTGAATTACTTCGCGGCGCACCGTTGCATTCGGATCAGGTTCCTTCACGGTCGCAGGCGCGACGGGTTGCGAGCTGACCTGAGACGGGGAGGGAACTGCAGGCGTTTCCGTCGTGACGACCGGGGTCTGTATTGCTGTTTGTTCCTCAGCTCCGGGAGCCTGTTGGGTCAGCGCCTCAACAATCTGACGCAAGGTTTCCAGACTGCCGAGTTGCTCCGGTTGAACGGCAGGAAGTTCAGGGATCGCTTCCTGCAGCGCAGAGAGGATCTCGACCCTCTTGATCGAATCAATCCCCAAATCGGCATCGAGGCTCATATCCAGTTCGAGCATGTCCTGCGGGTAGCCGGTTTTGTCAGCGACAACGGCAATTAGAGCCTCCTGAACGGACTTGGCTGTTGTGCTGGCGGAAGGTGCCGAAGGAGGCGCTTGATCAATCGCAGCAGGTGGTTGTGGTGTATCTGTTGCTCCTAAGGCGTCGACAATTTGACGCAGCGTTTCCAGGCTCCCCAGTTGCTCGGGCTGGACAGCAGGGAGACCGGGGACCGCTTCCTGCAACGCAGATAGGATTTCAACCCGTTTAATCGAATCGATGCCCAGGTCGGCATCGAGACTCATGTCCAGTTCCAGCATCTCCTGCGGATAACCGGTTTTTTCTGCCACAACATCAAGCAGCGCCGTCTGGAGAGTGCCCGCTGTTTGAGAAACCGCAGAGGCCACAACAGCCACAGTTGGGGCTGCGATCTCAACGCTACCCAGGGCTTCAACGATCTGGCGCAATGTTTCCAGGCTACCGAGTTGTTCCGGCTGAACCGCCGGCAAACCGGGAACCGCTTCCTGCAGCGCGGAGAGGATTTCAACCCGTTTAATCGAATCAATGCCCAGGTCGGCATCGAGACTCATATCGAGTTCCAGCATCTCCTGCGGATAACCGGTTTTCTCGGCGACAACATCGAGCAGCGCGTCTTGAACATTGGTGTTTGAGCCTGAAGCTGCGGGTGACGCGGACAGGTCAACCGTACCCAGGGCTTCGACGATCTGGCGCAATGTTTCCAGGCTGCCGAGTTGCTCCGGTTGAACCGCCGGAAGACCGGGAACCGCTTCCTGCAACGCGGAAAGGATCTCAACCCGTTTAATCGAATCAATGCCCAGATCAGCATCAAGGCTCATATCGAGTTCCAGCATCTCCTGCGGATAGCCGGTCTTCTCAGCAACAACATCGAGCAGAGCGGCCTGAACATTGGTGTCTGAGCCTGAAGCTGCAGCTGTCGCTGAGGCCACAACTTGGGGCGCGGACAGGTCAACCGCACCCAGGGCTTCGACGATCTGGCGCAATGTTTCCAGGCTGCCGAGTTGTTCCGGCTGAACCGCCGGCAAACCGGGGACCGCTTCCTGCAGGGCAGAAAGGATTTCAACCCGCTTGATGGAGTCAATGCCCAAGTCGGCATCGAGACTCATCTCGAGTTCCAGCATCTCCTGCGGATAACCGGTCTTCTCGGCAACAACATCAAGCAGAGCGTCTTGCACGCTATTGCCCGGTTCAGCGTTTGGCTGGGGCGCGGGCTGAGACACGGGGCGAGCAGCAGAGGGCTGAGGCGCTGTCATGCGTGGTGCTTGAGGGGCCTTGGGTACTGCTGCTGGTGGCGTAGACGGGCGTGTTGCGGCCATCGTCGGTTGTTGCTGATCCATCAGGACGCGCATGGTATCTACGGCAGCGGCCTGACCTTCAAGAAACTTCTGATGGAGTCGGGCGGTATCTTCCTGCATCTGTTGCAGAACGGCCATGTTCTCTTGCAGAGATTTCAGTGCCGCAACATCGTCATTGCTGGCATGAGATACGACGGATTGCGTTGTCGGCTGAGCGACTGGTGTCGGTGTCGGAATCTGGTCGGCATCAACGAGATGACGTTTGCTGGCCGGGCGTGCCGGTTTCTCTTTCACGTAGTTGGCCCCGGTCAGTGTTACCGTCATTTTGGCCGGTTTTGGTTCCGGCAATTGCTCCATCCGGGTAACAAACTGGTCATCCCAACGACTCAGGTCGACAGGGCAACCCAGTGCCGCCAGTTGCACCAGGGCTTTGGCCAGATCGCTCAGGCCGGAGCGTTTACCATTGGAGGCGTCCAAGGCAATGGTCTGAACCTCTTTGTCGGCGAGAATCTTTTTCACCATTCCGGTCAGGCGGGCTCCAGGGCCGACCTCGAAAAAAGTGGTGAAGCCATCGGCATACATCTGTTCAATCTGGCGGACAAACTTGACTGGACTGGCGATCTGTTCAGCCAGAAGGGTGGTGATCTGTCCGGGTTCCTGAGGGTAGGTCAGAGCGGTTTTATTGGCATAAACGGCGCACTGCGGCACCTGGACGTCAATCTCCTGCAACGCATTGTGGAACGGTTTGGACGCTGCCGCAACCAATGGGCTGTGGAATGCTGCCGCCACATCGAGAGGTGTACAACGCATTTTGCGTTGTTTGCACAATGTTTCGGCGCGGGAAATCTCTTCACGCTCTCCTGAAAGGACGCCCTGATTCGGGGTGTTGTGATTGGCCAGTACCAGACACAGATTCTCCTCGCGAATCATCTGTTCGATCTCATCCAAGGGTGCGGAAATGGCCAGCATGGTGCCTTTATCGCTGCCGTCACCGGCCATCAGGGTGCCGCGCAAGCGAGACAGGCGCAACAGGTCGTCGCTGCCATAGCAGCCAGCCGCACACAGGGCCGTCAATTCACCATAGCTGTGCCCGGCAAACGCCTGAGCTTCAAGGCCGTAATGGTTGCGCAGATAGTTCCAGGCACCAAGGCTGACCGTGCCGATGGCAGGCTGGGCGTGTTGTGTTGCCTGCAAACGCTGCTCGGCCTGTTGGCGCTGCTCGCTGCTGAACAACGAGTGAGGATAGATCAGGCTGCTCAGGGATGTACCATCGTCGAGGCTCAGTACATCATCACCATCCTGCAGTTGGGCGAGAAGTTGTGGTGCATGGCACGACAGGTCGGCCAGCATCTGCAGGTATTGGGCGCCCTGGCCGGGGAACAGCACGGCGAGTTTTCCCTGTGACGGGCCCTGGCCATACCAGATCCCCTGCGGGGTGCCGTTGAGGGGCGCTTGTGTGGTTAACACCTTTTTCGCTTTGTCGATGACACCAGGCAGATCAGCAGGCTTGTCAACGACAAACAGCAGACGGTGTGGATCGTTTGAATTGAACGCCTGACGGCTTTGCGCTGCCCGACGACGAACAGCATCTTTAGGGGCTGAAGCAAGCTGACCAAGGGCGGTTTCCAATGTGGAACGGTCCTGACCGGATAGGGCAAACAGCAGCGGTGCGTCACTGAAATCGCAGCAGGTCGGCTCGCTCAGGTACTCTTCAAGGACGCAGTGGAAGTTACTGCCGCCGAAGCCGAAAGCACTCACGGCGGCACGCCGCGGATGATTCGGGTTGGCCAGCCAGGGACGGGTGACCGTGTTGACGTAGAACGGACTGTTCCCTTCAGTGATGACGGTTTGCGGCTGCTCCACATTAATGGTGGGCGGCAGAATTTTGTGATACAGAGCCAAAGCTGTTTTGATCAGACCGGCGGAACCGGCCGCGGCTTTGGTGTGGCCAATCTGTGATTTGACCGACCCCAGAGCACACCAGGGGGCACCATCACTTTCGCCGTACACCTCGCGCAGGGCTTTGATCTCGGTGGCATCACCGACCTTGGTGCCGGTGCCATGCGCTTCGAGAAGGCTGATCGTGCGTGGATCAACCTGGGATTGGCGGTATGCATCGATCAAGGTGCGTTTTTGTCCAGAAGCACTGGGTTCGTAAATAGCGCCACCTTTGCCGTCACTGGCGGCGCCTACACCGCGGATAACGGCGTAAATATGATCGTTGTCGCGCTCGGCATCTTCCAGACGTTTGAGGGCAATCAATCCCAAACCTTCACCGATCAGGGTGCCGTCGGACTGGTGATCAAACGGGCGGACCAGATTGGACGGTGACAGCGCCGGGGTTTTGCTGAAACAGGTGTACATGAAGATGTCATTAAACGTGTCAATGCCACCGGTGATGACCATGTCGCTACGCCCACAAGCCAATTCCATAGCGGCCATGTGCACGGCGCTCAAAGAGCTGCCACAGGCTGCATCAACAACAGTGTTGGTGCCGCCGAGGTCAAACTGCTTGCTGATCCGTCCGGCAACCACGTTACCAAGCAGGCCAGGGAAGGAGTTCTCCTGCCAGGGCACATAGGAGTCAGCAATCCGTTCAACAACCTCCTGAGCAACATCAGCAGGGACACCGGCGTCTTTGAGTGCTTTGCGCCATTGGGGATGACCGAGACGGGCACCGAGAGGGATCACCATCTCCAGAGCACCGGTGACACCGAGAAGAACACTAACGCGATCACGGGCAAAATCGCTTTGCGGATCATAACCGGCATCGCGCAAGGCTTCGCGCGCGGCAATCAGACCAAGCAGTTGTGAGGTGTCAATGGCTTCAAGAATATTCGGCTGAATGCTGAATTCCATCGGGTTGAATTCGATGGGGTCAAGGAAACCGCCCCGTTTGCCGTAAGTATGGTCGGGTGTTTTCGGGTCGGGATCGTAAAGATCCGCAGTGCGCCAGTGGGTTTCCGGAACATCGGTGATGCTGTCAATCGCACCTTTGATGTTGGCCCAGTAGGCGTCTTTGCCATTGGCCTGAGGAAACAGGCAGCCGATACCGATAATAGCCAGTGGTTTGGCTGCGGTGTTCTTGTCCGTGGTCTGTGTCTGTGCACCCGAATCAGTCACGTAGGCACTCCTTGATCTGTTCAGTGGTTAATGGTGTGGTCAGCACGTCGGCTTCGTTGAGGACAACGCCTTGCCGACGCAGGGTATTGGCCCGTGTCAGAACGGCCGCACCGAAAAGAATGTTGAGATTGACGCAAACCACCCGCCGTTGGTGTGGTTGCTCGAGAAAGCTGCCGCGAACCCATTCGTTAAAAGCCCCCATGGACGGGCCGCACCAGATTTGAAAGTCCATGCGACGGCTGGTGTCACCGTCGTTGGCCCAATGAGTGGCCTGGCCGAGATAAGAACGGAAGACTAACGCCATCAAATGTTTGGGGTCTTGCTCGGCTCGTTGAACTTGGCGTGGATCGCGTTTGAGAAAAAACTCCCGGGTGCTGTTCCAGACATCGTTGAGCGACGCCCGGAAAAAAGTTTTTTCAAGTTTGTCGCGTTCGTCAACCGGCAATTGGTCGAGGCTGGCATAACGTTTGTACAGTTCATACAGTTTGGCTGCACGCATCGAAAACATGGTGCCCCGTTTCAATACCTGCACATCAACACCCATCTCAAACATATCTGCGGCTGGAGCCATGGCAATGTCTGCCTGACGGGCTTCGGCCAGCATCTGGCGAACAATGTCAGATGTGCCGGATTCGCAGCATGCCTGGTTAACGGTTCCGGTGACCAGATAAGCTGCGCCCATGGCAATGGCTGCTGCGGCAGAAGTCGGCGTCGCAATGCCGCCGCCCAGACCAACACGTGGTTTGGTTGCATAACCGAACTCCTGATGGAGCGTATCGCGTAGGGCACAGATGGTCGGGAATAACGACAACGCTGGACGGTTGTCGGTATGACCGCCGGAGTCCGCTTCGGCCGTCACGTCTTCGGCCATGGGGATCTGACGTGCCAGCGCAGCCTGTTCGGCAGTGATGACATGTTGAGCAACCAGTTCGTCGAGTATTTTCTGTGGCGGTGGCGACAGGAAATGGCGTGCAACTTCCTCTCGGGACACCTTGGCAATAATTCGGTTCGGTGTGACAATATTTCCCTGGCCATCACGGTGAATGCCGTGAAGACGATAGCGCACGACAGCCGGACTAAGAGATAAAAACGCCGAGGCTTCAATGAGGTGCACGTTGCGTTTCAGATACAGATCAACCAGAGCATTTTCCAGATCTGGTTCATTGGGGCTGTGGATCAGGTTGACCCCGAACGGCCCTTCAGGAAGCGCTTGCTGTAACTGGGTAATGGTAGCATCCACGGTTTCAAGTGGCAGGCCCGCAGAACCAAAGAAACCGAGCATGCCATGTTGGCCGAGTTCAATCACCATGGCAGCGGAACTGATCCCTTTGGCCATGGAACCACCGACCATCGGGTAGCGCAGGCCATGGGCAGCACAAAAAACGGCATCGCCACACCGCTCAAGTGGCAGGGGCAGGGCCAATCCGGTTAAAGGGGTGCCCTGAGTGGACTGAGGGTCGAAACACACCGTACCTTGAGTGGTTACCCCCTCGTTGGTCATGCAGACCGGCGTGGCAAGTCGCATTAGTGCCTCACGCAAGGTCGATGTGTCCACTGTCGACAGAGATTGATCTGTAGACGGAATGAGACGACCTAAAGGAGATTGCTCATAAGTCATGATAATCTTAAAACTTTCGTCGTGAAAATAACGTGTAAATTTGGAGTCTCTCGGGAAACATTGCAAAAGAGGAATTATGCCACTTTCCGACGTTTAAGGCAAAAAAAAACGCTGCCCGAAACAGGCAGCGTTTTTTAAAGGTAAAAGAAATTATTAAGAGAAGAATCGCTTAAGCAGGCCGGCGAAAGCCATGCCGTGGCGTGCTTCATCTTTGCACATTTCGTGAACGGTGTCGTGAATCGCGTCAAGATTGAGTTCTTTGGCGCGAGTGGCGAGTTTTTTCTTGCCGGCACAAGCGCCATGCTCGGCATCAACACGCATTTGCAAGTTGGTTTTGGTATCGCCAACCACGACTTCACCAAGCAGTTCGGCGAATTTTGCCGCATGTTCGGCTTCTTCCCAGGCAATACGTTTGTATGCTTCAGCAACTTCAGGGTAGCCTTCGCGGTCAGCTTGACGGCTCATGGCCAGATACATGCCAACTTCAGTGCACTCACCGGTAAAGTTGGCGCGCAGACCTTCGAGGATCTCAGGGTCAACATCTTTTGCAACACCAATGCGGTGTTCATCTGCCCAGGCCAAGCCCTCGGTATTTTGTTGTTCTTCAAATTTGTCCGCGCCAACACCACATTGAGGACATTTGTCCGGAGCTGTTTCACCTTCGTGAATGTAACCGCATACTGTGCAAACCCATTTTTTCATGTTGGTAATTCTCCTTGATCGTTGAGTTGTTGATTAGAAAACAAAATGGGTTATAAATAA